>JANNDF010001087.1:0-19627 GCA_031387445.1 Planctomycetia bacterium | reverse complement strand
GGTTGCTCTTCACGCAGTCGGTGATCGGGTTGCACCCGGTCGCCTGCGCGCCGTACATCTTGGTGGTCACCGGCGTGTCGATCAGCCCGGTGTCGTACAACTCGTTGAACGCCTTGTGAATCTTCCCAATGAGACTGCCGCCGGCCATCGGCACGACCACATGCTGCGGCACTCGCCAGCCCAAATCTTCGGCGATCTCGTACCCCATCGTCTTGGACCCTTCGGCGTAGAACGGCCGCAGGTTGATGTTCACGAACCCCCAATTGTACTTGAACGCCACCTGGGTGCAGAGGCGGTTCACCTCGTCGTAGGTGCCGGTCACGCCGACCACGTTCGCCCCGTACACGCTCGTGTTCAGGATCTTCGCCTTCTCCAGATCCGACGGCACGAAGATGTACGCCTCCAACCCCGCCTGGGCCGCCTGCGCCGCCACGCTGTTCGCCAGGTTGCCGGTGCTCGCACACCCGACCGTCTTGAACCCGAACTCGACCGCCTTGCTGAGCGCCACGCTCACCACGCGGTCTTTGAACGAGAGCGTCGGGAAGTTGACGGCGTCGTTCTTGATCCAGAGCGTCTTGACGCCGATCTCCTTCGCCAACCGGTCGGCCTTGATGAGCGGGGTGCCGCCGACCTGTGGGCCGACGGCCGGGTTGCCTTCAATGGGCAGGAACTCGCGGTATCGCCACATGCCGCGGGGGCGGGCGGCGATCTTCTCGCGGGACACGGCCTGCTTGATGGCGGCGTAGTCGTAGGCCACTTCGAGCGGGCCGAAGTCGTCGGTGCAGAAGTTGGTCGGCTGCTTCGGGTACAGCTTGCCGCACAGCTTGCACTTCAGGCCGGTGGAGAAGTCGGACACGAGATCACCCTGATGGAAACGCGCCGGCGGGGCCGGCACACGCGGGGGTTTGTGGGGTGAGGTGATCGGTTCCAGAAACCCGCACTCGTTGCGGGGGTGGTGAGATAAGAGAACGGCAAGGCCGGAACGGTGGGCGCTCGGCACTGCTCGGTATCTTATCTGCCTCGACCATACCGGACGAACCGGAGTGTCGAGCAGGAGGTAGCACCAGCACCGGGAGTTGAATCGTGCGATTCACCAGCCGGCCGGTTGCTGTGGCGTCGTCGGGCCTGAACCCTCAGCCACTCTGGATAAGATACTCACCTATCCTGTACGATATCCATCGGGGGGGCCGGCGGCAACAGCGGACGGGCGTTCTTGGCGAGCCGTGAGCGTGAGCGACCAGTGTGCCGACCGCTCCGGTCACTCACGCTCACGGCTCACCCGATCGACTCACTTCACCAGCGACGACAGATCCCACACGCCGACGATCGACGCACTTCCCACCGCAACCGGCGGGGCGGGCTGAACCGGCTGGTCCGGCTGAAGGACGGGGATGTAGAACGACCGCTCGAACAGCGGGCCGGGCGGGTTCGGGTACGGGAGCGGCGGGATGACTACCCCGCCGTTCGGGTCGAACCGCTCGACGCTGGCCAGTTCGTACTTGCCGGGGGCGAAGTCGGCGGCCGTCACGCACCCCGCACGGGCCCACGTCTTCAGCGGCTTGCCCGATTTCGTCTCCCACACCACATGCCGCACGCCGGCGTTCGTCGCCAGCCAGCCGAACAGCAGCTTGCCGTCGTGCGAGAACCCGCACATGCCGCACGAGGCCACGTCGTCGCTGCCCAGGTCGGCGATGACAGTACCGGTCGCACCGTTCAGCAACTGCGGGCGGACGGTGTGCTGCCCCTGAAGCCCCGGCGGCTGACCGGGCACCGGCAACAGGTTCGGGTTGCCCGGCTGACCCGCCTTGGAACAGAACGCCACCACCGTGCCCCCGTCGGGCGACACCTTCGGCGCCTGCCCGCCCCAGCCGACCACCCCCTCGTCGATCCGCCGCTCCCACTTCTTCTTCTTGGTGGCGGTGTCGATGCCGCGGATGACGTGCTGGTCGTCCGTCTGGTAGTGGGCGAACACGACCGCCGAGCCGGGGTGGGTGGATGCGCCGACGAGCGTCGCCTCGGCTTCGTCGAGGGCGAGCACCTCCTCACTCGTGTCGCCCGACTTGGCGCTCACCCGCACCACCTTCCCCCGCACCTTCGGCACCTCACCCGGCGGGAACGGCCGCGGCTCGGTGGTGACGGCCAGCAGGCTCTTGCCGTCGCCGGCCATCGTCAACTCGGTCGGGTTGTCCACTTCCAGACCGACGACGCGGTCGGGCTTGGCCTTCTTCTTGCCGTCGAGCAGGTCCTTCAGCGTCCAGTAGCAGACCCGCGTTTCGGCGTTAAACCGCCCGCCGGCGTTCGTCACCACGTACACTTCGCCGCCGTCCGGGGTGACGCCCAGCCAGGTGACCCCGCCGGCCGGCAGGTCGAACTCGGCCACCGGCTTGGCCGGCGTGTCATCGCCCAGTTGGTCGCGGCCGACCACCACCCCCTTGCCGTCGCCGACCAGGATCAGGTGCTTGGCGTCGGGCGTCCAGTGGACCATCTCGATGGCCCGGTTCACCTTGATGGTGCCGAGCAGTTTCGGCCGCGGCTTCGGGGCGTCGTCCGCCAGCCCGACCGCCGCCGTCAGCAGGATCACTGCGAGAGGTGAGAGCCGCATGGGAACTCCTGATGGGGCGGCGCGGGTTGTCGGCACCCGGCCGGGTCGATTCATTAATGCCAGGATACCCGACTGCCGCCGAGTGCGCCCACAGCATATGACCACGCCGCCCGCCGAGAAGCCGAAGAGTGATCGCACCTGGGCGCCCCGCATCTGGGAGGGGGGCGACTACTTCGCCTTCTGGCGGATGATGGCGGCCAACCGCTTCGCCGTCGAGCCGCCGTACTGGTGGATCGCCGGCGTCATGTCGGTGACGAACTTCGCCAACACCCTGCTCGGATGGCTGCAACACGGGCTGCACGGCGACCGCGTCAAGAAGACGACGATCGACCGGCCGCCGATTTTCGTCCTCGGCCACTGGCGGACGGGCACCACCCTGCTGCACGAGTTGCTCATCCGCGACCCGCGGCACACCTCGCCGAACAGTTTACAGTGCTTCGAGCCGTGCCACTTCCTCGTCACCGAAGGGGTGTTCGAGAAGTACGGCAAGGTGCTGCTGCCGGACAAGCGGCCGATGGACAACATGGCCGCCGGGTGGGACCGCCCGCAGGAGGACGAGTTCGCCCTCGCCCTGTTGGGGCAACCGAGCACCTACACCGACTTCGCCTTCCCCAACAACAAGCCGATGTGGCCCGGCTCGCTGGATTTGAGCGGCCTCACGCCCGGCCAACTGGCCACGTGGAAGCGGACGCTGGTGCGGTTCCTGAAGGCGGTGACGTACCGCGACCCGCGGCGACTGGTGCTGAAAAGCCCGCCGCACACCGCCCGCCTGCCGGTGCTGCTCGACCTGTTCCCGGACGCCAAGTTCGTTCACATCGTGCGGAACCCGTACACGCTGTTCGCCAGCACGACGAACCTGTGGATGAGCTTCGGGCACAAGCACGGGCTGCAAACGCCGAGGCACACGCCGGAGCTGGACGAGAAGGTGTTCCGCGAATTCCGCCTCATCCACGAGCGGTACGAGGAGGGGAAGAAGCTCATCCCCGCCGGGAATCTGGTGGAGGTGCGGTACGAGGAGTTCGTAAAAGACTTGGTCGGTGGGACGAAGTCGATTTACGACGGGCTGAGCCTGGGCGGGTGGGACGCCGCCGGCCCACGGGTGGAGGCGTTCGCGGCCAGCCAGAAGAGCTACGAGACGAACAAGTGGAACCTGACTGACGAGCTGAAACAGCGAATTGACGCCCGCTGGGGCGACATCATTCAACAGCAGGGGTATTAAAGTGTTCTGCTCGCCCCGCGAGCGGGTTCACGGCTCCACCACCACTTCGGCTTCGGCCGTCAGGTGCGGTGCGGTCTGTCCGTCCGACATCGGCCAGTATTCCACCGTCACGCGATAGCGGCCCGCCTTCGGCGGGGTCCATGTGGTTTTCCCCACCGGCCGCACCCCGCCACCGAGCAGCACCGCCCTTTCCCCCGCGTTCACGGTCATCGTGGACGGTGGCGGTGCGCCATTCTTGCTGTCAAGCTCGCCGATTCCCCGCCATCCATAACCAACTCCCGCCTCTTGCTTCCGGTTGTCTACCAGCGGAGTGAACAGCACGCTCAGCCGCGACCCGCCTTCGCCTACCCCGGCGACAGTGAGCGGCCGGTCAGTGCGGTTGGCAAGCGCCACCTTCACCACCATGCCAACGTCCACCGGCACACCCTTCGTCGCGGTGCCGATCACCTCCGCCGTCAGGTCCAGCGGGCGGGAAACGGCTAGCACCAGCGGCGCGGAGGTGATGTGATACGCCCGATCGCCTTCCGCGGGAGGTACGCGGCATTCGTAATGGGCGGTGATGCGGGTCGCGCCGGGGTGTTGAAAGCTGAACGGCACGCGGAACCAGGAGAGCGGCAGCGACTCGCCCGGCTTCAGTTCGATCACGTCCTTCCGCCAGTCGCCGCCGGAGTTGTTACAGATGCCCCACGGCTCCGGCTTCAAAGGCTCCCATTCGTTACCATCCGTCCGCCGCTCGGCCCTGAAGTGGATGTATGGCTCCCGCCGTCCCAGTGATGAGCCGTCGCCCGGTTTCACCACCCGGTACGTCGCCGTTTCGGACGTGTTCACCAGCACCAACCCCGGCACCCACGGGCCACGCCCCGCCGTCACGTCGCTGGTGGACACCTGGAACACCAGTTTCAAATCCCGCTCGATGTCCGCCCGCGGGGGCACCATTCCCGACTCGCGGTGTGGCGTCGGCTGTGCGGCGTACCACACCGCCACTGCCACGGCCAGCAGCAGTAGCGACATCAGAGCAGCGGACGCGGTTCGACGGCTCATGCGGGATCCCCCTATTCTGACTCCTCTCCCCCTCAGCGAGTTCCCCCCATGTCCGCCGTCTGGACGTTTCACACCGCCGGGTCGCTCGTATTCGGTCGCGGGGCGGTCACGCAACTGGGCGACATCGCCGGCCGGTTGAAGGCGAAGCGGGTGCTGGTCGTCACCGATACCATCCTCACCAGAGTCGGCATCACCGAGCAGGCGGTCGCCCCGTTGCGGGCGGCCGGCGTCACCGTCGAAGTGTTCGACGGGTGCTTGCCCGAGCCACCGGTGGAAGTGATTCGCGCGGCCGTCGATGCCGCGAAGAAGTTCGGCCCGGACGTACTCGTCGGGCTGGGCGGCGGCAGCAACATGGACACGGCCAAGTTGGTGGCGGTGGTGCTCGCCCACGGCGGCGACCCGACCGACTGGGTCGGCGACAGCCGCATTCCCGGCCCGGTGTTCCCGCTGGTGTGCGTGCCCACCACCGCTGGCACCGGAAGCGAGGTGTCCGCCGCCGCCGTGTTCACCGACACCGCCGCCAAGATGAAGGTGAGCACGCTCAGCCAGTACCTGCGGCCGACGTATGCCGTGGTCGATCCGCTACTGACAGTGGGCTGTCCGAAGCAGGTGACGGCCGACAGCGGGATTGATGCGCTCACGCACGCCATTGAAGCGTACACCGCCGTCGATCAGGCCGAGTTCCTGAAGCGACCGGGCGGGGCGACGGTCTATCAGGGGAAGAACCCGCTCGCCGACGTGATGGCGAAGGAGTGCATTGAACTGGTGGGCAAGTTCCTGCGGCGGGCGGTGAGCACCCCGAACGACCTGGAAGCCCGCGCCGGCATGGCGATGGCTGCGACGCTCGGCGGCATGGCGTTCAGCAACGCGGGGGTGGCGCTGGTCCACGCGATGGAGTACCCCGTCGGCGGGGCGGTCCACGTGTCACACGGGGCCGGCAACGGGCTGCTGCTGCCGTATGTGATGCGGTGGAACCGCGAACAGGACCGCGGGGCGTTCAAGGCGTTGGAACAGTTCATCAGCATCGAGGGCATCGAACAGTTGCGAGCCGACATCGGCATTCCGACCCGCCTGCGGGACATCGGCGTGACGGAAGACATGCTGCCGGGGTTCGCGGAGCGGGCGTTCGGCATCAAACGCCTGATGCGGGTGAACCCGCGCGTGCCGCAGACCGCGACGGAGATCTTGGAGATTTACAAGGCAGCGTTTTGAGGGTGAAGGGCTACCAGACGACGCGGACGTGTCGGGCGAGCGTCGCCGACCCGCGAATCTTTCGATCTGCACTCACCAGCGGCAGTCGCTGAGCGACGGCGGTCGCCGCGATGATCCGATCGGGCATGTCCGGAATTTCCGCTTTCGGCGTGTGTGACAGCGCGGCCGTGACAGCAACGGTGAGGGGGACTGGTTTTAACGAGGTGAGTGGCTTGGCGAGGAGGGAGAGTACCCGACTGATAGCACCGGAGTACGGGAACGGCGGCCGGCCGTCCAGGTAGTCGAGTTCGACCAGTGTGATGGTCGAGAAGTACAGCTCCCCGGCCTGATCCGCGGCCGTGAGCGCTGTGTTAGCTCCCACGGTCGTGGACGCCGTACACCACCCGCTCGACCCCCGGCCTGATCCGCGGCCGTGAGCGCTGTGTTAGCGTCGGCCGACAGTCGCTTCGGGTCGAACAGATACCAGACCAGCGAGTGCGTGTCGGCCAGGTGGGCGCTCATGTCCCCTCCGGGGCGGGGAAGTCGCGCGGGAAACTGGCCCACAGTTCTCGGCGGGCGTCGTCGATCACCTCTTTCGGCACGTCCTTGCCCTCTTCGGCGAAGATGCCGCGGAGCGACGGCCGAGCGGGGGAAGCGGCCGGCTCCGTGCGAAGGGTGTTGACCAGTCGTTGCAGGCCTTCGACAACCGCAGGGGGAAGGCCGGACACGTCGAGGGTGGTGGCGGGAGTGGTCATAACGTCAGTATAACCTAGACGCGGAACAGCGCCGAACGGCTCACGGCGAAGATTGACCACTCACCACACCGCCTCGTCGCCGAACGCGCGCAACACCGGCACCGGCTTGCTCGCACGGGCGGCGATGATCGCTTCCGCCAGTTCCAGGTCGTCTTGCGTGGTGATCTTGAAGTTGCTCGCGTGTCCGGGCACGGCCACCACCGTTCGCCCGAGTGCTTCCATCAACTGGGCGTCGTCGGTGATCGGCACTTTCACTTCGCTCCGCCTTGCATACGCCTCCACCAGCCAGTCGCGGCGGAACACCTGCGGCGTTTGCGCCGCCCACAGCCCGGCCCGCGGGACGGTTTCCACAATCTTGTTCGCGGCGTCCACCCGTTTCAAAGTGTCGGCCACGGGCACGGCCAGCATCGCCGCCCCGTGCTGTTGGGCTGCCGCGAACACCGCGTCGATGTGTTCCTTCGGGCAGAGCGGGCGGACGGCGTCGTGCACGGCCACGAAGTCCACATCGGGCGGGATGACCGCGATCGCGTTCGCCACGCTCTCGAAGCGTTCGGCCCCACCATCCACCAGAGTACCGTTGGCGAACACCAAGTGCTTCCGGAATCGGATCTCGAACAACTCGCGGTCTTCAGGCGAAATGACCACGTACACCCGGCTCACGTCGTCGCGGGTCCAGAACAACTCCGCCGCCCGCAACCAGACCGCCCGCCCGCCGAGCGCGGTGAACGGCTTCTTCTCCTTGCCGCCGAAGCGTGTTGACTGGCCTGCCGCCGGAAGGATGACCGCGAACCGCGACATGGTGAAGCCCCCCGCTGCAGGCGAGCGGGGGGCGTCAGCCCCCTGGTGCTTTGTTCAACACCAGCCCGCTCACGCGGGCCGCTCGCCAGATCACGTCGGAGGCTGTTCTAGCGACCGCCGCCAGGCGGTGTACTTGGTCAGCCACACCGACCACTCGGCCTCCTGCGCGTCGAGCAGTGCCTCCACCGCGTCGGCGTGCCGGCGGGCGAAGCTCAGTCGCTCCTCCCACCCGGCCATCCGCTCGCCGCTCGCCACCGCCATCACGGGGGCGGACGGCGTACCGCCCTCCGCCTTCAGCACCCCGTCGAACGCCTTCTCGTAGCGGTCGAGCGTGGCTAGGCACTGGCCGACCGCCGTTTCCACCTCGGCCAGCGTGCCCTGCCAGTCGCCGGGTTGACCGTGTAGCATCGCCCGCCCTCTTCCCCCTCGCACACCGCCGGGGGTGCCGCACATACCCACCCCGCCGGCCCGACGCGAGGCGAAAATTCCTGCGGAAGAGTCTTGCGACTGATCGCGGCAGTGGGTATTCCCCCGGCTGATCTTGGGGTGCCGTTCGCCCGTGGGGTTGGGGTCTCAGGGGTGAGCGATGTGGACATGCCGCCGTTCGCTGGCGGTGTGGGGGGAACCTGCCGTGATCGTAGCTTGCTCGACGCTCTGTTTCGCCAGACACTCGCTCGCCGACGCTGTGCGGGTGATGCGGGAGATGCATTTTGCGAAGGCGGACATGACCATCCGCCCCGGCGGCAATCACCTGACCTCCGGCGACGTGGCCGCCGACGTGGGCAAGGTGGCCCAGAAGCTGAAGACGTACACCCTGCCGTTCACCGCCTTCCACCTGGAGTGCGACTCGCCCGACACGGCCAACGATCACCTGAAGGCGGTCTGCCGGCTGGCCCGGCTGATGACCGTGCCGGTGCTGAGCGTGCCGGCCGCGGAGGTGGGGGCGACCCCGTGCGACGAGGTGAACCGGCTGACCGAGTGGACGAAGATCGCCGCCGGGGATGGCGTCATCCTGACGGTCGAAACCCGCCTGGGCACCATCACACAAGACGTGGCCGGGGCGGTGGAACTGTGCAAGCGGGTGCCCGGCCTGGGCCTCACGCTCGACCCCAGCCACTACCTGTGCGGCCCGCACCCGGACGCCAACATCGAACCGCTGTTCCCGTACGTGCGGCACGTGCGGCTGCGGGACTCGAACCGCAAGCCGGGTGGCTTCCAGGTGCGAGTCGGGCAGGGCGAACTGGAGTACAGCCGGGTGATCGCCTCCCTGGAACGGTGCAACTACGATCGCACCCTGACGGTGGACATCCGCGACTCCGCCGACAACACGTTCCCGGTCGATCCGGAAGTGCGGAAGCTGAAGTTCCTGCTCGAATCGCTGGCGTGAGCTGGTGCGACCGGGAGCCGACCCCGCCAGGGGTCGGGTTGCCGCCGTTACCCGCCGACTGGCGTCGGCGGCTCAGGGGTGCCGTTTCCCCCTTCCGCGTCTTCACCAGACGGCTACACTAAACTGTTGAACCTCGCCGGCCCTTCGGGGCCGGTTTTTTGCGTTTCACGGTAACCCCGCCGATGGCCACCAAGAGCAAGCCGAAGTCGTTGCCGCTCACCCAAGCTCCGGTCGCACACGCTCCCGGCTCGCCGAAGGGCAGCTACGCCTTCATCAGCCTCGGTTGTCCAAAAAACCTGGTGGATAGCGAGCGGATGCTCGGCAAGCTGGCCCAGGACGGGTACGCCCTGCAGCCCGACGCCGACGGGGCTGACGTGGTGGTGGTGAACACCTGCGGGTTCATTGAACCGGCCCGCCAGGAGTCGCTTGGTGTCATCCGGGAAATGCTCGCGCTGAAGAAGGCCGGGCGGGTGGGAAGCGTGGTGGTGGCCGGGTGCATGGCCGAGCGGCAGCGCGAAGTGTTGCTCGAACAGGTGCCGGAGGTGGACCAGATCGTCGGCGTGTTCGGCCGCGAAGAGATCGCCGAAGTGGTGGACCGGGCGGTCGCCCACATCACCGAACAGCGGAGCGTGTTCCGCCCGGCGCCGGTGCGGGCGCTCGAGGACACGGCCCGGTTGCGGATCACCCCGCGGCACTACGCCTACCTGAAGATCAGCGAGGGGTGCGACCGCCTGTGTACCTACTGTGCCATCCCCAAGATGCGGGGCAAGCACGTCACGAAGCCGATTGAGGAGATCTTGAAGGAGGCCCGCGAGTTGGCCGCCGACGGCGTGCGGGAACTCATCATCGTCGCCCAGGACACCACCTACTACGGCATGGACCTGTACGGCAAGGTGCGGCTGGCCGAACTCCTCCGCGAGTTGGACAAGCTCGACGGCATCGAGTGGATTCGCATCCTGTACGCCTACCCGGAGCACATCGGCGACGACCTGCTGGCCACGCTCGCGGCGTCGAAGAAGATCATCCCGTACCTCGACATGCCGCTGCAACACATCAACGACCGCATGCTGCGGCGGATGGTGCGGCGGGTCGACCGCGACGCCACCGAAACGCTGCTGGCGAAGTTGCGGAAGGCGTGGCCCAAGCTCGCCATGCGGACCACGTTCATCGTCGGCTTCCCCGGCGAGACGGAAGCCGAGTACGAGGAACTCAAGCAGTTCGTGGCCGACCAGAAGTTCGAGCGGGTGGGCGTGTTCCCGTACTCCCTCGAACCGGGCACGCCGGCCGAGAAGATGGACGGCCACATGCCGGAAGAGGTGAAGCAGGCCCGCGTCGCCGGCATCATGGAGGTGCAACAGCAAATCGCGTTCGACTTCGCTCAGGCTCAGATCGGCACCGAACAGACTGTACTCCTCGACGGCCCCGACCCGGAATTCGCCAACCACTTCCGCGGCCGCACCACTGCCGACAGCCCGGACATCGACTGCGAGGTGCGGGTGAAGGGGAAGAACCTGAAGTCGGGCGACTTCGTGACCGCCAAGATCACCGCCGCCGACGGGTACGACCTGGTGGGCAAAGTGATCGGCAGTGCATGGTGAATTGAAGCCTCGATGCTCAGTCCGCGGGTGCGGAGAATGGTCAAATGCCGGATCGACTGGTCTCGGGAAGCCGGATGAAGTGATGTAGTTTCATGCACTGTGCTGTTCAATTCGGTGGCAACATGTGTCGAAATTCACCGCGGACCCACTCTGCCAGTTGGGAAAAAATTCTCGCAATTCTCTTGAACCGAGATTGTGACCCGGTCAAGATGTTCCTCAACCTTCGGCTCGCACCGTAGGCCGTACCCGTCGATCCGACTCGCATTCGGACCAACGGTAGAACTTTTTGGTCTTTGTTCTCTCCAGCGTGGACTCCATTGGAGTCCGCAGTGTCTCTGTTCTCTCCCACAACCGCCGCCCCGTTCGGGGCCGGCGGGCGGGCGTTTTCGCGCCCTTCATCTCATCCAGAGGGAGGCTCGTATGTCTCGGTCCCGGTTCCGCGGTCGGTCGGCGTTCACGCTGATCGAACTGCTGGTGGTGATCGCCATCATCGCCATCCTCATCGGCCTGCTCCTGCCCGCCGTCCAAAAGGTGCGAGACGCCGCCGCCCGCACCCAGTGCGTCAACAACCTGAAGCAGATGGGACTGGCCCTGCACGGGTATCACGACGTGTACCAGGGGTTGCCGCAAGGGCAGGTGCCGTGGGCCAACCCCGGCGTCACCAGCGCGCCGTTCGAGGGGGCGTGGTCGTGGCAAGCCCAGATCCTGCCGTACATCGAGCAGGACAACGTGTATAGGCAGGCGAAGGCGTGGCAGAACAGTGCCACCAACTACTACTCGTGGAGCAACCCCGCGGCCTCGCAGAAGATGAAGATCTACACCTGTCCGGCCGACTCCCGCGGGCCGGTGGCGTGGCCTGGAGCGTCGTCCGGCCTGCCAGACCAGGCCCTGACCGGCTACCTGGGCGTGTCCGGCACTGTGTCCGCCGCCACCGGCCAGGGGAACGGCATCCTGTTCTCCACCAGGACGAAAGTCGCCCTGGTGGCCATCACCGACGGCACCAGCAACACCATCATGGTGGGCGAGCGGCCACCGAACTCGAACCTGGAATTCGGCTGGTGGCTCGCCGCGTACGGGTACGACGGCCGCGGCAACGCCGACTGCGTGATGACCACCAACGACCTGGCCGTTGCCAACTACTTTAACAGCAACTACCCGCCCTGCGACAACACCAACATGGCCATGAAGATCGGCTTGCAACCGGGCAAGCCGAACGTGGGGTGCGACGCCGCTCACTTCTGGAGCTTCCACACCGGAGGGGCACAGTTCCTGATGGGCGATGGGTCGTGCCGGATGGTTACTTACACCAACAACAACATCCTCCCTGCCTTGACCACCCGCGCAGGCGGTGAAGTGGCCAACATCCCCTGACCGACCGCCGAATCGCCCCCGCGACCTTCACCGGTCGCGGGGCTTCCCTTCCATTCGTCACGCACAGAGGCCCCGAGCATGTGGCCGAAGACGTTGGTTCTGAGTGCGGCCGTGGGGTTCGCCCTCCTGGCCGGAACCGGGTGCGAGCCGGAGAAGCCGAAGGCGGCCGGCGAAGCCGGAGGGGCGTCGCCCCAGGACTCGAATGTGGACAAGACCCCGCCACCGCGCCCTGGCCCGCCGCCAGCGGGCGGTGGTGGTGGCCCGAACGCACCACCCAAGCGCGGCGGTGGTGGTGGCGCACCGGCGGGCTGACCGACGTCGTCCGGCGGGGGCTTCTCTCTCACCCCGCCGGACGACATTCATTTCGCCATCTGCACCGCGGTGTCGGCTTTCCACCCGCTCCGATAACGTGTCATCTGGTATTCAAAACTGTTTCGTAAAATCCGTGCGGACGCGCGAGAATCTTTGTTGCGAACTCGGTGCGACCGGCGTTATCCTCTTCACCGGCGGCACGAATCGCCGCTACACTTCAGCATCTGGGGTCCGCAGCCTGGGTCGGAATAATCGCCCCCCCCATCAGTCCTTTTCCCGGCTGAACGTTGAGCGACTCGAAGACCGGACTACCCCCTCGACCTTTGCGGTGAAGTTGCTCTCCGCCCCGGCTGGCATTCCTGGCGATACGGGTGCCATGATCAGCGGCACGATCTCGTATGTTCCCGACCTGCCGACCGACGCTGGTGGCGGGAGACTCGTGGAAGCGACTTCCGCTCTCGACGCCGTGCGGCAAACGTTCACCGGCTCGGTGCAAGTCGCGTTCGGTGGGAACACGTACACGTACACCCCGAGCGGGCAAGCGATCGGCGCGACAACGGCCGACCACCGGGATTTCTGGTTCGACGGGAACACCCTGTGGCTCGAGGACATGGCCAACCCCGGCAGGCTCGACGAGGTGAGCCAGAGTCCGGGTCCGGGTGGGTCGGGCGGGACGGGCGGGGGCAGTGTGTGCGACTGGGACTACAACGACCACAAGTGGTTCGTGGAAGTTCAAGAGGTGGCGTCGAACTATCCAGTGCCCGGCGACCTGGACATCCTCGACTCGAACGGCGACGAGGTGGCCGAGGACAAGGAAACGGCCGTCGGCGGCTGGGTGCCGCTGAACAACGACAACGACAACTACAATTTCGCGTCGAGCAACAGCTTGACACAGGTCTACGACTACTCCGACACCTCTAAGACGGACGGCGAGAACGACCTGGTGCCGCTGAAGATCACCCTGGGCGAGCCAGCCGGGTCGTACTATTTCATCGATCTCAGCCAGGCCTCCGGCCTCCGATTCTGGACGACCGCAGATAAAGAGACGCAGTACACCGGCAGCACCATCGACCTGACCGGGAAGCAATCCCTCACCATCTGGGCAGAGGGGAACGTGACCAGTTCGACGCCACGGGCCAACTTGCTCCAGTTGAAGTTTCGTGGCACGAACCAGGCCATCTACACGGTGGACCAGGTGCGGTTGACGGTCTACCGGGTGGAAGGGGCGATGAACGTGCCGGGGTACTCGAAGCACACCTACGCCGCCGAGGTGCCCGGCGGCACCCCGCGGTTCGTCGCCGGCAACATGGCGACGAACGTCACCGAAGGCAATTCGGTCGCGAACCCGAACCTGCCGATCACTACGGTGACGGCGCAGGTGCGTGGGGGGCCGGCGCGGAGGTGGGCGTGTACCGCGTCTACCCCACTGCCGACAACAACTTCTGGATCGACCGACAGGTGAACGTGGTGAAGCTGGAGATTTCCAGTGTTCGCGGGGCCGACAACAAGATTGAGTATTCTGAGCCACCGACCCAAGACATTACTGATGACCGTGTAATCCTGTCTTCGACAACAGACGACGCGATGGTCGCAACTTTGGTAATCAAGAAGATTGAAGGGCCAACGGTTGGTCAACTGATGCGGGGAGTCAAGTTCATCGAGGCGGGGATAATGCAAAACGTCTCCTATCCTCACCGCCGGGCCATCTACCCAGGCAAAGCACGCGTATTCGCTCTCGAAGGCCAATCCTTCCTGGACGCGTTCACCGATCCGGTAGATGGAACGGTTCTCCCGTGGTACGACAGCAAGGGGGCAACTCCGTACCCGGCGGGCATGCCTCTTCCTCCTGACGTTCGGGGAGCGTATCTGAACGCGAGTGATCCCCAAGCTGGCAACCCGATTACCGATGTGAAACTGCACGTGGCTGACACCCCGAACGGGGTCGCGACCGATTCAATGCATCTTTCACCCGAGGGAAACCCCGTCCCGGATGATGCGAATCCACCAGCGAACGCACTCGCAGCGAATCGTTTCGAGGTCGAGAAGACCTTCCAGCTCTATTTCGCGGTACGAACCAAAGAGGTAGTTCTCGGTGCGAACACCGTCTTCACGAAACGGGGAGCCACGTGGTGGACGGTCGACGGCACCGGCACCATCGTCGCAACAAAGTGGACGGCGGAGCCTCAAGCCGGAATCATTCGAGCGGCAGCGGAGAAATTCGATGAGGTGACGAACGGTTCCGTCGTGCCAATCACGACAGGGTTGACGGGAAACGAGGCGCAAAATCCTCCGCACCTCCCTGCGGGCCAAGCCTTTTTCACAGTCGGTATTTAGACCTATCCCGCCCACCAACCATATTCGGAGCGCGGCATGAGGAGACACATGCAACTGAAAGCACAACTGCTGATCGGCCTTGTCGTCGCGGGGATGACGCCCTGCGCGGCCGCCCAGGACCAAGTGAACTACGCCCTGGTGAAGGGAAAGGTGGTCAGCGTCGGCGAGAAGGAGAAGGACGAAGGGGTGCCCGCGACGCTGGAGGTGGTTCACGTCTACACCGGGCCGCGGGAGTTGGTCGGGACGAAATTCGTCGACCGTCAGTACAGCGTCCGCCACCTCGACGGCAGCCGCCGTGGCTCCAGTTGGCCGGTCACCCCGTTCAAACTGGAGGAGGAAGGGTTGTGGTCTCTCCGAGAGGTGAAGAAGGACGGGGAGGCGAAACTGTACCCGGTCGTACTGTCCCGGAAGGGGGACAACCCGCGACACGTTCAGGCGGTGGCCCGCGCCGAAGCGGCCGAGGCGGTGGACCGGGCGAAAGCGACCGAGCGGACAGCGTTGCTCAAGCAGTACGCCGCCGACCTCATCCCGGAGGTGGGGGAGTGGGCGGTAATCACGCTCTCGGCCAGCAAGGACGCCGACGCCGGCGCCTACCTGGACGGGCTGGCGGAGAAGCCGGACCCTAAGTTCGGCCTGCTGGCTCAGTTGGCGCTCGACAAGGTGCTGGCCGAACGGAAGGGCACCGACTGGACGGACTCGAAACTCCGGCTGGTTGCCTTGCGCGGTTGGGTCGAAGGCAAGGCGGACGAGTTCGATGGGTTGCGCGTCTTCCAGCGCATCAACTCGGCACACCAGAGTGAGACCTTGTCGGACGGGGTGGCCGTTGAGGTGCTGTTGACCGCCCTGAAGAACACCGGCTGGACGCGGACCAACCGACGATACGTTTTGATTCAACTCCCCCGGACGGCCGAGAGGTGCGCGAGCGAGGAGGCGCGCACGGTGGCGTTCGACGGGGTGTTCGAGCAGGCCCGCACGAGCGACGACATGGACTTCCGCCGCACCGCTGCCGAAGTCATCGCCGCCTTCCCTCTCTACCCCGAACGACTCAAGGCCATCGAGAAACACCTGGCCACTGAGAAGGACGAGAAGGTGACCGAGTCCCTCCGTGCCGCCGTCAAGAAGGCCAAAGAGGCCGACAAGAAGTAGCACCTCCCGCCGGGCACGCCAACGGGTGCCCGGTGGCGTTTCCGGGGTGTGCCGCCAGCCGGTGGGCGTGAGGCGTGAGCGTTCCGTGATCGGGCCGAGAAGGTTTCGTGAATACGTTGCGGAAGGGGGCGTGTCGGGGGTGCTCTGGAGCGGGAGTCGGTAAGAGTGGGGGCAGACGGACTTTCACCCACTCTTCCACCGCTCAGGGGAACGGATGCGCTCGCCCAACTCCGGTCGTTTCGGGTTCACGCTGATCGAACTGCTGGTCGTCATCGCCATCATCGCCATCCTGATCGGTCTGCTCCTGCCGGCCGTCCAGAAGGTGCGGGAAGCCGCCGCCCGCATGAGCTGCCAGAACAACCTGAAGCAGTTCGGCCTCGCCCTGCACAACTACGCCGGGACGAACAACGACAAACTGCCGGCCAGCCGCATCACCGTCGGCGGGGACGCCAAGTTCCGCTCGTGGACGCCGGTCGCCCTGGCCTACGTGGAACAGGACAACGTTGGCCGGCTGTGGAACCAGAACATCAAGTGGAACACCGGCACCAACCTGACCACCTCGCAGAACACGTTCAAACTGTTCAAGTGCCCGTCCGCCCCGGACGCCCGCACGCAGGGGGCGTTCGGCCCGCTCGGCCCCGGCGACTACGGCAGCGTGAACGCCATCCGCCGGCGGTTCTACACGGCGAACGGGATGACCATGCCGCTCGCCGGGTCCGCCGCCGGCGACGAACTGCTCGGCGCGCTGTCCAAGGTGAACGACACGCCCATTCTGGCCATCACCGACGGCACCAGTAACACCATCATGATCGCTGAGGACGCCGGCCGGCCGAACCTGTACCGCAGGGGAATGAGCACCGGTCTGATCACCGCCGACGGGCACGGGTGGGCCGACCCGGACTGCGGGTTCAGCATCGACGGGGTGCAGGCCGACCTGATCACGACCGGCGGCACCTGCATCATGAACTGCACCAACGACAGCGAGTTCTACGCCTTCCACACCGGCGGCGTCAACGTGTGCCTGGCCGACGGCAGCGTGCGGTTCGTCCGCGACTCCATCGCCCCCGCCACCCTCGCCGCCATCGTCACCCGCGACGCCGGCGAGGTGGTGCCTGGCGACTTCTAACAGCTCGCCACACACTGGGACCGCGACCGGCCGGGGCGGGTGGTGACAATCCACTCGCTCCCTGCCGGTCGCGGTCTTTCTTTTTCCCAGGACTCCCGCTCATGCACCGCTCGCTCGTCGCACTGCTGCTGTTCGCACTCCCCGCGGCGGCCGCCGACATCACCCTCGTCGGCGTGGCGACGCTGCCCGGCGACACGTCCGATCTGTCCGGGTTGAAGGCGAAATCGCCCACCGACATCCCCCCGGACCGCTTGGGCGGTCACGGGTCGGGCATCGCCTACTCCAGGCGGGGCGACGAGTACGTGCTGATGTCGGACCGCGGGCCGGCGGACGGGGCGAGCGACTTCGCCTGCCGCTTCCACCGCATGGACATCCGCGTGACGCCCGGTAAGTCGCCCGCCGTCACTCTCAAATTGATCGCCACCACCCTGCTGACGGCCGACGACGGCCGGCAACTGGTCGGCTCACTCGGAGCGTTCAAACAGACGGAAGCGGAGAAGAACCTGCGGTTCGACCCGGAGGGCGTCCGCGTCGGGCCGAGGGGCGAAGTGTTCGTGTCCGACGAGTACGGCCCGCTCGTCGTCGAGTTCGACGAGAAGGGGAAACGGGTGCGGGTGTTCCCGGTGCCCGCCCGCTTTCAGACCGCCAAGCCGAGCAAGCACCCGGCCGACGAGATGCCGCCGAAGGCGACCGCCGGCCGCCAGTCGAACCGCGGATTGGAGGGGCTGGCCGTCACCCCGGACGGCGGCAAGTTGGTGGGGGCGATGCAAAGCCCGCTCATTCAAGACGGCGGCGGGGTGAACGCGAAGATGGAGCGGACGGGGCGGAACTGCCGCCTGCTGGTGATCGACCGCGGCACGCTCAAGACCCGCGAGTTCGTGTACGTGCTGGACGACCCGGCGAACGGGGTGAACGAGATCCTGGCGGTGAACGACCACGAGTTCCTGGTGCTCGAACGTGACAGCAAGGCCGGCAAGGACGCCGCGTTCAAGAAGGTGTTTCGCATCGACCTGACCGCGGCGACCGACGTGAGCGGCACCGACAAGCTGCCCGCGGGCGAGTTGCCGAAGGACATCAAGCCGGTGACGAAGACGCCATTCCTCGACCTGCTCGACCCGGCGTTCAAGATCGCGGGCAAGGACTGCCCGGAGAAATTCGAGGGGTTAGCGTTCGGCCCCGACTTGCCCGACGGCAAGCGGCTGCTGCTGGTCACGGCCGACAACGACTTCATCGCCACCGCCCCGTTCCGCGTGTACGCCTTCACCGTCGCCCCGGCCGCCCTCAAGGGGTACAAACCGCAACAGTTCGACCCGAAGTGAGTGTGGCATTGGCGTCAGCCGGCCGGGTGCATTCCCCTACCTACACGGGCATCCGGGAAGTGAGGCGGTGTTGGCGGTGGGCGTTCGGCATCGGTGCCGAAGGACCGCAAGCCGCTGGAGTTGAAGGCGGGCGAGGGCGTGAGTGGGGAGGTGAACAGCCTGCTCCTCAGCGGAGTGGAGTGGCCCGGCGGGGTCAACCGTTCGGTGATGTTCAAGATCGCCGTCGGCGAACGTGTGGTGACCACCGCCTTCCACTACTCCTCGGACATCCACGACCAGATGCGGGCCGACGCGCTGGCGGAGGTGAAGAAGTAGCGACCTGGCGATGCGGGCGGCGTGAACTGCCGGTGGAGTTCTTAACCGGCGGCTCACCTCACCCCGGCAGCGTCACACGGAAGGTGCTACCGCGGTCCTGCTCGCTCTCCACGCTGATCGTCCCGCCCAGGCGGCTCACGTACTCCTTCACGATGGCCAGGCCCAGCCCGGCGTGCGCGCCCGTGGCCGTGCGGCTGGCGTCGGCCCGGTAGAACCGCTCGAAGATGCGGCCACGCACGTCCGCCGACATGCCGATGCCGGTGTCACTCACTTCGACCACCAGCGGGCCGCCGTTCGCCTCACGTCGCACGGCCAGTGTGATGCTCCCGCCGGGGCGGTTGTACTCGACCGCGTTGTGCAGCAGGTTGATCATCACCTCCCGCAGCTTGTCCGCGTCGGTGTCCAGCGGCAGTGTCGGCTCCAGGTCGGCGCGGACGGTCAGCCCGTGCGACTCGGCCAGCGGGCGGATGACCGCCACACACCCGGTCGCCAACTCGGTGGCGTCGGTCGGGGTGGAGGTCATTTTCGTCTGCCCGGCGTCCAGGTAGGCGAGGGTCATCACCCGCTCCACCAGCCCGCCCAGTTGCTTGGTGAGCACGCGGCAGTCTTCCAGCGCCTGCTTGTACTGGTCGGCCGTCCGCGGCTTCCGCAGGGTGATGTCGATGGTGGCGAGCAGGCTGGCGACGGGCGTGCGGAGTTCGTGCGAGATGTCCGCGACGGCCTGCTTCTCCCGCTCGAACGCCTCGCGGAGCTGGTCGAGCGTTTGCACCAACCGGTCGTGAATGGGCACCAGTTCGCGGCTCAACTCGCTCGCCTCCACCGGCAGGTGGAGGTCGTTCTCGTTCACCTGGGCGACGGCGCTGGTCAGCTTGTGGAGTGGGCGGAGGCCGATGCCGACCAGCACCCACCCGCCGACCAACAGGCCGAGGAAGGTGAACACGCTGCCGACCACCAGCAGCAGTCGGACGGTGTGGCGGGTGTCGGCGGTGGACGCCCGCTCGGCCGCGTTCTGCACTTCGGCTTCGCGGTGGATGCCGGCGACCTCCAGTTCCAGTTCGGTCGTCGGGCGGGCGACGTGGAAGAAGTTGGTGAAGCCGGGGCCGGGGTCGCGTG
>JANNDF010001075.1:0-2623 GCA_031387445.1 Planctomycetia bacterium | reverse complement strand
CCCCCTCAAGGGGGGAGGTGTGCAAGTGGCCGGCCCCGGGGTGGTCCCGTTCGCCGCGAAACTGCCCGTCACCCCTTCGCCCGTGACCGAACCGAGCGTGGCGGCGGTGTACCGCGTGGCGCTGACGCTCCCGCCGCTGACACTCGACGAGATGATGAAGTTGGAACCGCTTTACCTGCGGGGCAGTTCGGCGGAGGAGAAGGCGAAGCGGACAGGGTGACGAGTGTGAACGAGCCGACCCCGCCAGGGGTCGGGTGGTTGGTGTGCCACCCGACCCCTGGCGGGGTCGGCTCTGGTGACGGGGCGTTTACCAGCGGATGATGCTGCCGATGCTGGCGGTGAACATGTTCTTGTTCCCCTCGAACGCGCCGCCGCGGGAGTTGTTGTCGTACCGCACCTCGGGCATGACGTACAGCCACGGCATCGGCTTCCAGGTCAGCCCGCCGGTGAGGGCCGTGTACAGGCCGGCGGTGCCGGTGCGGTACCCGTGGGTGTCCTCGAACAGTTCCAGACGGGCCTTCGCCTGGAGCTTGTCGGACACGTCGTACAGCAGGTAGTTGACGAACCCGTACCAGGTGGTCGATTGCGGCGCCCCGCCGTTCACGGACACGTTGCTGGTGTGTGAGAAGGTGGTGTCCAGCACGTACAGCAGTTTGTCCGTCACCTTGTGGGTGAACTGCAGGTTATACACGTTGTAGTAGTTGAAGTTGTCCACCGGGTCGAACTGCGGGTTGGTCACCGACGCGTTCAACAGGACGGTGGACTTGGAGCACTTCGGCGCCCACTTGATCTGCCCGATGTACGTCGGCCGGGCGGACGGATCGATGAAGTTGTCGTTCCCCATCACGATACCGTTCGACACCGTCCAGTCGTCGTTCAGTTGGGTGATGGCGTTCACCCCGGTGTGGGTGAACGGGTTGTACTGGAACAGGTACGAGCGGCTGATGAACGGGTTGCTGATCCCCTGCACCACCTCGTATTCACAGTGGGTGGCGAACTTACCCACGCGGAAGATGGTGCCCTGCGGCCCGACGCCGGGGGCGAACACGTCCACGTACGCCTGGAACAGGTCGATCGGGTACGTCTTGCCGATCTGGTTGTCGAACAGCCCGCGGGAGAGGGTGAGCCGGCCGTCGGTGCCCGGCAGGATCATGTCCACCGCCCCGCCCCACTGCACCTCCTTCTTACTCGTGTCGATCGTCTTCTCCACGTGCAGCCAGTTCTGGTTGAGCGAGAGCTGCTCGGCCCGGTCGATGAACGGCACCGGCAGGGTGCTGTTGCGGACGCTGCCGGTGGTGAACGACCCCTGCGTCCACCCGTAGATCCGCCAGCCGTTGTCCAGCAGCCGCTGCCCGCCGGAGGTGTTGCCGAGCAACTTCTCGACGAAGAACCGCTCCTCCGGGGCGGCCGGCTCTTCGGCCGCCGCTTCCGCGGCGGGGGCGGTCGGGTACGGGGTCACCACCACCGAGGGGGGGGCCACCGCCGGGCCGGTCGGTAGCGTCACCACCGGGGCTGGGGCCGGGCTGGTCATCGGCAGGTGACTGGGGACGGTCGCCGGCATGGGGGCCGGGACCGCCGGTTGAGCGAGCGCGAGCGTCGGGATCGCCAGCGCAAGGGCGGCGGCCAGACGACGAGTGCTGAACATGGGTCGATTCCTTTCGAGGCCACGTATTGGAGAGGCACGAATGGAATCGGCCGGATGGGCCGGCGGTTCTACATCGTCCGACGGATGGCGTGGGGGAATCTGGACCGCCCGGCAGCACACACGGATGACGCGGACGAGCCGTCAAATCCGGCACCGAAAACCGCCGGCGGCCGTCATTTCGACTGAAGTTTCACGTCCGCGGTCTGTACGCCGGCTTTCACGACGACCCGCAACCCGGAGGTGGCGGTCGATTGGTACTTCGCCGGGAGCGGCTTTACCTCCCCCGTCGCCATCACGGCGTAGGTGGCCGGTGGTAGTTCGGCGGGGAACGTGAATTTGCCGTTCCCGTCGGTGGCGGCGGTGAACACCCGCGGGGCCGGCAGGGTGAGCGACACCAGCGTCACGTCGGCCTTCCCGAGCGGCTGGCCGTCGAGTGTGAGAGTTCCGCCCAGCGACCCGACCGCCGGCGGCTCAGGCGGCTCCGGCGGCTTCGGGGCGGACTTCGAATCGCCCGGCTTGGGGTCCGCCTTCCGCTCGCCCGGCTTCGGTTCCGCGTCGGCCGCCATCGCCGCCTTCAGATCGTTCCGCACCTGGTCGATCACCTCGTGCAGACGGTACGCCTGGGCCTTCGCGCCGTCCAACTTCCCGGCGTCGGCCAGCCCGTCGGCGATGGTCGCTTGCAACTTCGGGCGGTGGGCGAGGAACGGCGCGACGGCCCGCAGGGTGGTGTCGTACAGCCGGGCGGCGCCGGCCGCATCGGCCGCGTTGTACAGGTCGGCCCCGCGGTTGTGCAAATCCTTCAGCACCTCCACGGCCGCCTTGTCCAGGTCGGCGTGCGTGGTGGCCGCCGGCGGGTCGGCCGCCCGCCCCCCAGCGGCGACGACGGAACAGGCGACGACGGCGAGCAACAACCGTGGGGGCATGGCGGAACTCCGATCCGGGTGAAGGGGAGTGTACGCCCGACCGACGACGGCGGGC
>JANNDF010001050.1:0-2414 GCA_031387445.1 Planctomycetia bacterium | reverse complement strand
CGCCGAGGCGACCGCGCGGAGGGCGAACCCGTGAGCGTGTACTTCGTCTACCGCAGCCACTACGACAACCCGACGTGCTTCTTTGTGAAGCGGTTCGAGGCCGATTCGGTCCTCGCGTGGTTCCAGAGCATTTGGCAGCCGGTGCGGGCCGACGACGCCGGCGACCACGCGGACGCACTCCTGGGCATGAGCGTCTACAGCTTCGGCAACCTGTTCGAGAAGATCGACGACGAGGAGTGGCCCATTCCGAAGACGATGAAGGTGTTGGCGGAGAACCTGGAAGAGGCGCTGTACGTCGGCGAAATGAAGGGCGGCAAGAACCACATCCAGATTCTGACCGACGACGACGAACTGGAGATGGCGATCTACATCTTCGACGACCACTACGCGGCGAAACACCCCGACCGCGTGGCGTTCCTGTTGCGAGACGACTGGCGGCTACCCGACGGCATGAAGGCGGGTGCTTTCAAACCACCGCCGGGGGTGAAGAAGGCGCTGACCGTCCGCACCGGCGACAAGGTGCTCGAAGGGAAGACGTACTTCGCCCACTTCGCGTCCTACGACAGCGGCGGGTTGACCGACCTCGATCCGGGCGACCTGTGCGGGGTGATTCACGGCGTGCGAATCCCCGACCTCGCCCGCGGGCTGATCCGCGTGCAAGACATCTTCAAGGAGGCGAAGGAGGCGTTCCAGATGTCGCTGGCCGAGGTGATGACCGGATTGGAGCCGGCATTCCGTACGGCGAAGGGCACCGAACTGGCTTTACTGAAAGCGGTGCGGGCGAGTCCGAACGACACGGCGTGCTGGGCGGCGTACTCCGATTGGCTGGAGGAGAACCGCAAGCCGACGCTGCTCGAACGCATCCTGGCCAAGTGCGACGCGCCGAGTGGAGCGATTGACGCGAATCGCAACCCGAAACGGGACGCTGTGATGGTGCAATCGCACGTGGCCCAGGCGTGCAAACACGTCGCCAAGTTCGACCGCGAAGACCTGTACCACCACATCATTTTCTTCGACGACCTGTGGGCGAACGCCCACCCGCACTTGGCCGCCAGCCTGCTGCGGGCGGCGAACCTCTGGGACCCGTTATGACGACTCTGTCAACTCGCCGAGCGGCTCCCCGCGGTTCAGCCCGAGCTTCTGGAACACGAACCGCATGGGGGCCGTCACCTTCCACGAGCGAGAGTTGAGCAGGTCCTTGTAGGACTGGCGCAGGGAAGTGACTTTCGCCTTGTGTGCGTCCCGCTCGACCCGCGTCTCGACGAGCGACTTTTCCAAGGAAGCCACTTTCTCACGGAGGGACGCGACCTCCGCCAGCAACTGCACGGGCGGGGGGGCGACCGGCGCCGGGTGGTTGAACGGCTCCATGACCTTCAGGTCGAGAGCCGGTCGTGGGTTCACCCCCTTTCGCGTGGCGAGGCCGATGATCCCGTTCTCCAGCCCGACGTGCGGGAACACTTGCAGGTCGAACCCGGCGCGGGCGAACGCGGCGACGATGAACTGCGACGTCCACCCGCTCTCCCACCAGCCGAACTTGCGGATGCAGTAGACCGACTGCTGGTCCAGGCGTAGCCCCCAGTGCGGCCACCAGAAGTCGTTGATCGGCTCGCCGGCGAACACCACCTTGCCGTCGTGTTTGACGAACTTGCCCAACCGCTCGACCGTCTCCCACACCTTCGCACTGTGGTGCAGGCACTCGTAAAAGAAGAGCATGTCGAAGCGGCGGTCGGTGTCGAACGAGTCGAACGTGCCGGCGACCGAGGTGATGGGCAGGCCGAGCCGTTCGGACCGGCGGCGGACCAACTCGACGAACAGCGGGTTGATGTCCACCGCCGTCACGTCCGCCCCGCAAAAGGCGATCATCTCCGAACTCAGCCCCCACCCGCTGCCGGCGTCCAGTACGCTCGCGCTGGCGGGCAGGTTGGCCATCATCATGCACGTGTGGATGGCGCGGGCGTTCCGCGAGATGAAGTTCACGTCCCGCACGCCGTACGGGTTGGCCGTCCCCACCCGCCCGTCCACGTCGAGCGGCATCTGCTCGCCCGTCAGTTGGTCGAGCGGGCGGCCGGCGATCTCGGCGTACAGGGCCAACTGCTGGGCGAAGTACTCGGGCGAAAACGGGTCGAGGGCCTTGTTCACGGGGGTGCTGTAGGTCAACCGGTAGTCGGCGGTGTACGCGGCGGCGGCCGGGTGGGCGATGCCGCCGAGGCGGTCGCACTCGGCGACGAAGGCGTCCAGGTCCCGCGTGTGGACGGTTCCCACTCCCATGCCGATCCCCTCTCTCTGGCCGTTCCGTAAACCGAGTCGATACCACACTTGACGGCGGAGTACAACGCCATCACATCAGGCCGTGGAACTGCTCGAACAGGTAGGTGCTGTCGTGCGGGCCGGCGGCGGCCTCCGGGTGATACTGC
>JANNDF010001044.1:0-1745 GCA_031387445.1 Planctomycetia bacterium | reverse complement strand
CCGGTCGCTCACGCTCCCGGCTCGCCATCCCCCGCAATTCTCCCCACCGGCCTTCGATAGCACCTGCATCCCGTTCGCCCCCGGAGGGCGGTTCATGTCCGTCGAGCGGCATCTCATCGCCGAATTCGTGTCCGACATCTGGCGGCTGGTGGTCGGCCGTCCGGCGCCGACCACCCCGACGATCCCGCCCGCCGGCCCCGGCTGGTCGTTCGCCTGCGTGCAGATCACCGGCGCGTGGCGGGGCACCATCACGGTGTCGGCCGACGGCGGGCTGGTGCGGGCGCTGGCGGCGGCCGTGTTCGCGGTGCCGGCCGAGCGGGTGACCGACGCCGAACGGGCGGATGCACTGGGCGAACTGGCGGGCATGATCGCCGGCAACCTGAAGGCGGTGCTGCCCCCGCCGTGCTACGTGTCCAAGCCGGCGGTGGCCGCCGGCGACGGGAACGAGCTGAACGGGGGGACCCGCCGGCGGGTCCTCCGCGGCGCGTTCACCGACCCGGCCGGGGCGTTCGTCGTCACCGTCGCCGAGACGCACCGGCCGACCGGCCGCCGCCGCAACCCGGAGCGGCCGTCGGGCATCAACCCGCTGAGCGACTGCGAGACGTCCGGCCGCTTCCCCCAGGTGCTCGCCGAGAACTATGTGGTCGTCACCCCCGCCCCGCGTGGCGGGTCCGCAACCCCCGGCGATTCCGTTCGATAACCCTGTCGGACTTGTCTACTCCCTCCGGCGGGTGACCCGTGATCGTCATTATCGGCTGTGTGGTGGTGCTGGTGGCCATCCTGGTCGGGTTCAGCATGGCCGGCGGAGACGTGCACGCCCTCGTCCACCCGTCCGAGTTCATCACCATCGGCGGGGCGACGCTCGGCGCGATGATCATCATGTCGCCGAAGAAGACGCTCATCGACGTGTTCAAGGGGGTGCTCGGCCTGCTCAAGGGCAGCCCGTTCACCAAGCCGGCGGCGGTGGACATGCTCAAGCTGCTGTACGGGCTGGCGCGGGCGGTGAAGCAGGACGGCATGCTCGGGCTGGAACAGCACGTGTCCACCCCGGACACCAGCCCGCTCTTCCAGGCCGCCCCGAAGGTGAAGGGGAACGGCCACCTGAAGCACTTCGTGTGTGAGGCGTTCGCGCTGCTCATCGACGGCAAGCCGACCAGCGAGCAACTGACCGCGTGGCTGGAGGAAGAGATCAAGGTGCTCGAACGGGAGCACCACCAGGCGAGCGGGACGCTGGGGAAGGTGGCCGACTCGCTCCCCGGGTTCGGCATCGTGGCCGCCGTGCTCGGCATCGTCGTCACCATGCAGGCCATCGGCGGGCCGGTGGAGGAGATCGGGCACAAGGTGGGGGCGGCGCTCGTCGGTACGTTCCTCGGAATTCTGATGGCCTACGGGTTCATCGCCCCGATGGCGGCCCGCCTGGAGGCGGTGGGCGAACAGGAGGCGGTGTTCCTGCGGTCGGTGCTGGCGGGGGTGGTGGCGGTGAGCGAAGGCGTCAGCCCGCGGGACGTGGTGACGCGGGCGCAGCGGGTGCTCGGCACCGAGATCAGGCCCAACCCGGCCGAACTGAAAGTGATCTTCGGGCAGTGACCAGGGTGGGTGAACCCCGGCAGTGATGCCGGGGGTGCTTCTGTTTCGCAACCACCCCCGGCATCACTGCCGGGGTTCACCGGAGAAGGCAATGGCCGGCGGCAAGGGCGGCGGCTCGTGGAAGGTGGCCTACGCCGACTTCGTGACGGCCATGATGG
>JANNDF010001039.1:0-2355 GCA_031387445.1 Planctomycetia bacterium | reverse complement strand
CCGGCCGGGTGGTGGATCTCACCCGGCCGGCTCACGCCGGCGGTTCCAGGAGAAACCGGCGGACTCCCGTCGCGCCGTTCGCATTACACCGCAAGCCCCGGCGAGGGCACGCCGGCGGGCGGGGTGGCCCGCCGCAGCCAGCCGAACAGGTGGACGCCGTTCACGCCGGGCGGCGTCAGGTGGGTGGCGGTCGGGCGGAGGATCATGAGGATGAGGAGCGGGGCGTACCAGAGCACGTACAGGCCGCCGCGGTCGGCGAACCAGAACTGGATGCCGATGAGCACCGCCCCGCACACGGCCAGCAGTTGGCCCAGGTTCCGGGCCTTCGGCCAGAAGAACGTGCTGACGACGAACCCCAGGTAGGTGATGAACAGGGGCAGGCGGTACACCCACTTGCCGCCCGTCCACACGCTGTCGGTGGTCGGCTTCACCCACGGCTGCCAGTCGGCCAGGTTCTCCGGCGTCCACACCCCCTGGGTGTACTGCCCGCCCAGCCACAGCCCGAGGACCGCCACCACCGCACTCCCGCCGACGGCCGCCCCGAACCAGACGGCGAACCGCCCGCTGCCGCGGCCGTGGTAGAACTGCCACCACGCCGGGAATAGCACGAGCGGGAAGAAACTGGTGCCGGCGGCCAGGCCGAGCAGCAGTCCGGCCACGCTCGGCCGGCGGTACGCCAACACTGCCCCCAGCACGAACGCCGTCGGCCACACGTGATGACTCTGGTCGAACTGGTAGGCGGTGGGCGGCAGCAGCAAGTACAGTGCGGCAGCGGTGGCGGCCGTGCGGGTGTCCTGGAAGTGCTTCAGGCAGATGAGTAGCAGCAGCACCACAACGGCGATCTGGCACGCCATCGCCAGCCCGCGCTTGGCCCACGTGCGGATCACTTCCGGTGGCAGGTCGGCGTTCGGCTGGGCCTGCTCCACCACGGCGGCGGCGGTCTGCTCGACGCCGCTGACGGCGGCGGTCGGCTTGCCCACGCGGGCCGAGTCGACCGGCTTCACGGCCGTGATGATGCACAGTCCCACCAGCAGCGCCCCGGCCAGCCAGAACAGCCCCGGCGAGGTGACGTTCGGGGCCACCCGCGCGCGGCGCACGATCCACCCGTCGAGCATGCACCGCACGAACCAGACGCCCGACGCGGCGAGCAACCAGATGTACCCGGCCAGCCGCTCGTCACTGGTGCCGTGCTGGTCGGCGTCCTCGATCAGCAGGAAGCCGGGGGCGAACAGGCCGAGCAGCAGCAGGTCCAGGTTCCGCAGGGTGAACAGGCGGGTGAACTGGAGGAAGCAGGCGACCGCCAGCGCGCCGGCGGCGTACAGCCAGACGGTGCTACCGGGCGGGTCGAATTGGAGGAACACCGAACGCAAGGCGGGAATCTCACGGGGCAAGGGGTTATGCTCGCAGACCCGTCGGGGTTCGTCAACGCCACCGGGCACCCGCGCCTACACTAGCCACACCCCTTCGGACGGACGCCGATGCGCATCCTGCTCGCCAACGACGACGGCATTTACGCCCCCGGCATCCGCGCCTTGCGGAAGGAACTTCAGACGCTGGGCGAGGTGATCGTCGTCGCCCCGGCGACCGAGCAGTCGGCCGCCGGTCACTCGGTCACCCTCCTCACCCCGCTGCTGGTGACGGAGGTGTACGAGGACGACGGCCAGACGTTTCTCGGCTGGGCGGTGGAGGGGCGGCCGGCCGACTGCATGAAACTGGCCCTGCTCGAACTGCTGCCCGAACCGCCGGACGTGGTCATCTCCGGGCTGAACGCCGGCAGCAACGCCGGCATCAACGTGCTGTACTCGGGCACCGTGGCGGCGGCGGTGGAGGCTTCGTTCTACCACTACACCGCCATCGCCTGCTCGCTGGAGTACACCAAGAACGCCCAACTCGACTGGCCGACCGCTGCCGCCCACGCCCGCCGGGTGGTGGAGCAAATCCTCGCCCGCAACCCGCCCAAGGGCAGCCTGTTCAACGTGAACATCCCGCCGCTCGAGCGCGGCCCCATTCGGGGCGTGCGGGTGATGCCGCAGAACGTGAGCGTGTATGAGGAGAAGTTCGACCGGCGGGTCAACCCGCGGGGGCGAACGTACTTCTGGACCAGCCCGGAGTTCCGCTGCCCCGAGCCGCACCCGGACACCGACGTGAGCGCCTTAGCCGAGGGGTTCATCACCGTCACCCCGTTGCAGTTCGACCTGACCAACCACGCACGGCTTCAGGAGATGCAAGGTTGGACGTGGGAGTGAGCCGAAGAGTCTGGTAGGGCGGGTCGAGCGACCGGGGACCGCAGCGGCGTCGATGCTGATCCGAGGGCTGATCCATCGCCGACCACCGGCCGCGACGCCCCGCCGGGCT
>JANNDF010001031.1:0-2789 GCA_031387445.1 Planctomycetia bacterium | reverse complement strand
CCAATCAATACTTCGCCACTTCGCCCGCGCGTCCTCCCAACTCCGCCACGACTTTCGCCGCCCCGTCGGTCATGAACTTCAACTCGCTGTTCACGGCGATGAACTGCCAGCCTTCCGCGATCCGTCGCTTCGCGTCATCGGTGCTGAACGTGTGCAGCCCGGCCGCCACGCCCAGCCGTTTGCACCCGGCGAGGATGTCTTGGAGAGCTTTCTCGAACACTTCCGGCGTTGGCGGGGTGCCGTCGGGTGCCCGCATGGTGGCCATCAGGTCGTTCGGTCCTACGAACACGGCGTCGATGCCCGGCACGCCGAACACGTCGTCGAAGGTCCGCACGGCGTCGATGTGCTCGCACTGCAACACGATCAGCACCTCGTCGTCCACCTTCTTGTAGTAGTCGGCCGGGGTCGCCCCCCAGTTCAGGGCGTGGACGCTGCCCCCCACGCTACGGTTGCCCCGCGGGGCGTACAGGCACGCCCGCACCGCCTCGTCCGCCTCCTGCCGCGTGTTCACCATGGGCACCACCACGCCGTGCCCGCCGTTGTCCAGAATCCGCTTGATGTGGTCGTGCCGGTTGCTCGGCACGCGGGCCAGGGCGATGCCGCCGGCGTCGGCGATGGCCCCCATCATGTGTGTGGTGGTGGCGATGTCCACCAGGCTGTGCTCCACGTCCACGGTCAGGTAGTCGAACCCGCTGCGGGCGAGGAAGCGGGCCGCCACGATGCTGCCGAGCGACAGCCACGTGCCGACCGCCGGTTGGCCGGCCTTCAGGAGTTGCTTCACACGGTTCGGGCGCATCGGGAGCCTCAGTCTTTCTTCAGGGAGTGGAATACTAGCCCGGTGAGCACCTTCGGGTAGAAGTAGGTGCTCTTGGGCGGCATCTTCTCGCGGTTGCCGGCGATCTCCTCCACGTGCTCCATGCCGCACGGCGGCACCAGGCACGCCAGTTGGCACTGGTTCGCCGACACCGCGTCCGTCACTTCTTTCAGCAGGTGGACGTAGGCGCATATCGGCGTGCCACCGACCGCCTCCGGCACCAGTTTGTCCAGCACCAGTTTGTGCAGGATGCTCACCGCCAACCCCCGCCACTCGGCGGATTGGTCCGCCGCGAGGGTGGCCATCGCGGTGCCGTCTCGCAGTTTCACCGCCAGCCACTTGCCGTCGGCCACCGTGCCGAACCCCAGGACGGTCTGCAAGTCTTCGAGTTGCACGTGCTCCCAGCACGCCTCGGCCGTGTCGAACTCGCCGACCACATCGAAGTGCCCCGCCACCGCCGTCTTCAGTTGCTCCCGTGTGACCGCCGGTAGCCCGCTCACGAGTCGGTGCGTGGGCAAAATGATCAGGCCGGGGTCGCTCATGCCCACTAGCATCATCAGGCAGAAGTTGGCCGGCGATTCGTCGTCCTGGACCGTCCCGCCGGCCCGCTGCTCGTCCAGGTACTTCAGCCCGGTCTCGTAGCGGTGGTGCCCGTCGGCGATGAACACCGGCTTCGGCCCCATCAGCCCGATCACTTTGGAAATGACGGCCGAGTCCGTCACCACCCACAGGCGGTTCATCACCCCCAGGTGGTCCCTCGCGGCCAGCGGCGGGGCGTGATTCACCACCGTTTCGAGGGCGGCGGCCACCTCGTTCTGGTCGTCCGGGTACAGGCCGAACACCGGCGAGATGTTGAACCCGGTGGCCTGATACAGCTTCAGCCGGTCGGCCTTCGGCCCGCTCAGCGTCTGCTCGTGCGGGAAGATCCGGCCAGTGCCGAACGGCTCCAGCCGCACGCGGGCCAGGAACCCGCGGCGGGTGTACGTCGTCCCCTCGGCGGTGAACTCCTGCTCGTACACGTACAGGCTGCGGCCGGTGTCCTGTTGCAGCACCCCGCCGAACACCCACCCGTTCAGGGTGCGGGCGGCGTGGTCGTACTTGTCACGGCCCGTCTCCGGGTCTTCGCGGGTGAGTTCCACCCGCACGGCGTTGTACGGGCTGTCGTCGTACAGTTTCTGTTGCAGGGCGGCGTCGATCACGTCGTAGGGCGGGCACACCACCTCGGCGAGCGCGCCCACTTTGCCCAGGTCGTATCGGAAGCCACGGAACGCGCGGACGTCGGCCATCGGGAGAGCCTCGGTGGAAAAAGTCGTTGTACGACCCGCACGCCGTTCGCCGTATACTTCCGCCATGTCACGCACACGCACCTTCCTCGGCGCCGCCATCTCCACCGACACCCGCCGTCGCGCCACCCTCATGCAAAAAGAGCTGGCCGCCGTCGCCGAGGTGAAGTGGGTCGAGCCGGCGAACCTACACGTCACCCTGCTGTTCCTGGGCGACCTGGACGACCGCGACCTGGTGGAGGTGTGCAAGGCGACGACCGCCGCCGCCCGCCGCGAACCGCCGTTCGTCCTGCGTGTCTCTGGACTCGGGGCGTTCCCAACTCCCCGCCGGCCGAAGGTGTTGTGGGGCGGAATTGTGGAAGGGGCGGACAGCCTGATCCGATTACACGCGGCGATTGCCGCCCCGCTCATCGAGAGTGGCATCCACCGCCAAGAGGATCGCGACTACACCCCGCACCTGACGCTCGGTCGCGCGAACGCCGACGACGACAGCAACCGCCTCGCACTGGAGTTGCCGAAGCGACTGGCGTGGGAGGGCGGCTCGACGGCGGTGGAGGAACTGCTGGTGTACTCCAGCGAACTGCGCCGCGCCGGCCCGGAGTACGCCGTCCTCGCCCGCTGCCCGCTGGTCGATTGACCCGTTCGATTGTAGCCGGCCTCTGAGAGGCCGGTCCCACCGGCCTCTCAGAGGC
>JANNDF010000935.1:0-12064 GCA_031387445.1 Planctomycetia bacterium | reverse complement strand
ACCTCTGGGGCCAATCTTCCGGAGACGCCACCCATGCCGCGTTCGTCCTTCTGCCGGTCGGCCGATCACGTCCTGAACCGCCGCGGGTTCTTCGGGGCCGCCACCGCGGCCGCGGTCGGTGCCGCCGCCGTGGCCGACATGACCGGCCTGAACGTGCTCGCCACGCCCGCCCTCGCCGGCGAACTGAAGAAGAAGCAGAAGCGGGTCATCCTGCTCTGGCTGGCCGGCGGGGCGAGCCAACTGGAAACGTGGGACCCGAAGCCGGGGGCGAGCACCGGCGGGCCGTTCCGCAGCATCAAGACGGACGTGCCCGGCACGCACATCTCCGAACTGATGCCGCAGATGGCCAAGCGGATGAACACCACGGCGGTGGTCCGCGGGCTGAACACGAAGAACGGCGACCACGGCAGCGGCGCGAAGATCATGATGCGGGGGCGGATGGACGTGGGCGGGGTGAAGTACCCGGACCTCGGCGCGGTGCTGGCCCGCGAGATGGGCAGAGCGGACAGTAAAGTGCCCGACTATGTCACCTTCTACACGCAGACGGAAGGCCGCAGTTTCGCCCCCGGCGACAGCGGCTTCCTCGGCTCCCGCTTCGCCCCGATGGAACTGACCAACAACAACATCCCCGAGTTCATCCGCAAGCTCGACGGCGTGAGCGAACTCGACCACCAGCAGCGGGCGGACCTCCGCGACCTGCTCGGCAAGCAGTTCGGCGAAGGCCGGCAGTCGGACACTCTGGGCAGCCACAACCAGGCGTACGAGCGGGTGCGGGGCATCATGGCCTCCGAGAAGCTGTTCGACATCACGCAAGAGCCGCAGAAGGTGCGGGACAAGTACGGCCCGACGCAGTTCGGCGAGCAGGCGCTCATCGCCCGCCGGCTGGTGGAAGCGGGTGTGCCGTTCGTGCGGGTGGCCCGCGCGTGGTGGGACAGCCACGGGCAGAACTTCGAGACGCACCAGGAGATGGTGCCCGAACTCGACCACGTCATGGCCACGCTGATCGACGACCTGAAGGAGCGCGGCCTGCTCGACGACGTGATGGTCGTCACCCTGGCCGAGTTCGGCCGCACGCCGGGCATCAACAGCAGCCTCGGCCGCGACCACTTCGCCAGCGCGTGGAGCATGACCATGAGCGGCGGCGGGGCGAAGGGCGGGGCGGTGTGGGGCAAGACGGACGCGAAGGGTGACAAGGTGATCGACCAGGAGGTGAACGCCGGCAGCCTGTTCGCCACCATCTACGCGGCACTCGGCATCAAGCACGACAAGAACTACTACGTCGGCAGCCGCCCGATCCCGCTGGTGGACCCCGGATTCGAGCCGATCAAGGAGCTGGTGGGGTAAGGTGAAGGCTGCCGAGTAGACCGCCCGGCTCGCGTTGGAATCCACGAGGACAGAGTGTGGTCAGTCCGTTTCCCGATCCGCCAGTGCCGGAGATCGATGCGGCTGGGTTCATGGTCCCGCCGTGGGTGAAAAATCCAGCGATTCCGCGGGCATCAATCGGCTGGCGGATGGGTGAAGGCGAGGAGTACTGGGACGAGTTCCGAGCGTGGTGGGAGTCACAAGCAAGGTCCACCCAAGCGGCGGTGCGCTCCGCATACCCGGAGCCGTCGGGGTGGGCCGGCTTCTACGAACAGGTGTAGCACAGACACCGACCCAAGCGGTGCAACTGGGCGGGGCGTTTTGGTCGTTAGCCCGACGCGCGAGCGAGGGACGAACCACTTACTCGATACCGCGGTCTGCCCCTCGCTCGCGCGTCGGGCTAACAGGACTTCCCCATGAAAGCCCCCGCCCCCGACAAGCTGAAGCTCGACAAGGACCACGGCCGGTCGGTCATCACCTTCGGCATCGCCCGCGTGCCGAAGAGCGGCCGCGTGTTCATGGGCACGTCCGACTTCGGCGTGAGTGAGGCCGACCTGGCCGCCGCCAAGTTCGAGGCGAAGGAACTGTACAAGCACGAGAGCTACGTCACCACCGTCACGCTGGCGGGGAACGTGCTGGTGTCCGGCGGGTACGACGGCAAGCTGATGTGGTGGGACACCGAGAAGAGTACGAAGGTGCGGACCACCGAGAACGCCCACGCCAAGTGGATTCGCCAGGCCCGCACGTCGCCCGACGGCAAACTGGTGGCGAGCGTGGCCGACGACATGGTGGCGAAGATTTGGGACGCCTCCACCGGCAAGCTGATCCACGAGCTGAAGGGGCACGCCGAGAAGACGCCGCACCACTTCGTGTCGATGCTCTACACCCTCGCGTTCAGCCCGGACGGCAAGCACCTGGCCACCGCCGACAAGATCGGGCACGTCATCGTGTGGGAGACGGCCACCGGCAAGAAGGCGGCCGAACTCGACGCCCCGATCATGTACACCTGGGACAAGACGCAACGCCTGCACAGCATCGGCGGCATCCGCTCGCTGGCCTTCAGCCCGGACGGCAAGCAACTGGCCGTCGGCGGCATGGGCAAGGTCGGGAACATCGACCACCTGGAAGGGAACGCCCGGCTGGAGGTTTACACCTGGGCCGACGGCAAGCAGGTGGCCGAGATCCCCGACAACAAGTTCAAGGGGCTGGTCACGCAACTCCGCTGGGCACCGGACGGCAGTTGGCTGCTCGGAGTCGGCGGCGCGAGCGAAGGGTTCCTCTGCTTCTACGACGTGCCGAACAAGAAGGTGCTGAAGGCGGAGAAGGCCGGCAGCCACATCCACGACCTGTGGGTGAGCGACGACGCGGCCGAGATCGTGACGACCAGCCACAACAAGGTGAGCGTGTACAAGTTGGGGTAGGTCGGTGTGGGTTCAACAGGGCGGGACACGGATAACACGGATGAAGCAGGATGAAGAGGATCAGAGAATAAGTCCTGTTCTGATCCTCGGCATCCCCGCCTTCTTCCTCTTGATCCGTGTCCCGCCCTGTTGTTACGTGTTGATCTGGCCTGTGGTACGCTTCTCTCATCCCTCTGATGGATTCCGCCCATGCTCGACTTGACCCTCGGCCGCACCTCCCGCCTCTGTTCGGGCACCTCCCGCCGCGACTTCCTGCGTGTCGGCGGCCTCGGGGCGTTGTCGCTGCAGAAGCTGTTGCAGGCCGAAGCCCAGGCGAAGAAGGAGACCACCCCCACCAAGCCGAACAAGGCACGGGCGAAGTCGGTCATCCTCGTCTACCTCGGCGGGGGGATGACCCACCACGACACCTTCGACCCGAAGCCCGACGCGCCGGAAGAAATCCGCGGCAAGTACGGCACCATCGCCACCAGCGTGACCGACCTGCGAGTCAGTGAGAAACTGCCGCTGATGGCGAAGCAGATGGACAAGATCGCCCTGGTGCGGAGCGGCGCCCACAACAACGACCACCACGAGACGGCCACCAACTGGGTGCTGAGCGGGCGGTTCGGCACGCCGTTCGGCGACTACCCGGCCATTGGCGCCGTGTCGGCGCACCACTTCGGGTTCACCGCCGCCCTGCCGCCGTATGTGAGCGTGCCGCGGAACCCGTCGTTCACCTGGGAACTGGGCAAGAGCGCGTTCCTCGGCGGGCGGTACGAGTCGTTCAAGGCCGGCGACCCGAACCAGAAGGACTACAAGGTTCAAGACCTGACCGCCGCCGAACCGCTCTCCAAGCGGAAGGTGGAGCGCCGCGAGAGTCTGCTGAAGGCGGTGGACGGCCTCGCTCGGCGCGTGGAGGGGAACGACCAGATCGCCACCTACGACGAGTTCCACCAGCGGGCGGCGGAGATGATCCTGAACAAGGAGGCCCGCCAAGCGTTCGCCATCGACGACGAAGACCCGAAACTGCGGGACCGCTACGGCCGCAACACGCCGGGGCAGTCGATGCTGCTCGCCCGCCGGCTGGTGGAAGCGGGCGTGCGGTTCGTGACCGTCAACTACGGCGGGTGGGACCACCACGGCAAGATCTTCGAGGGGCTGGACAAGAAGCTGCCCGAGTTCGACGCGGCGGTGAGCACGCTGGTAGAAGACATGCACGACCGCGGCACCTGCCAGGACACCCTGGTGGTGGTGATGGGCGAGTTCGGCCGCGGGCCGAAGATCAACAAGGACGCCGGCCGCGATCACTGGGGACCGGCTGCCAGCCTGCTCTTCTTCGGGGCCGGTACGAAGCAAGGGCTGGTGCTGGGAAAGACGGACAAGCAGGGCGGGTTCGTGACGCAACGGCCGGTGTCCCCGGCCGACGTGTGCTACACCGTGCTCGACACCCTCGGCATCGACCCGCGGAAGCAACTCAAAACCCCCGACGGCCGGCCGATCGAGGTGCTCGACAGCGGCGAGTTGGTGAAGGAACTGTTCGCGTAGAATGGTCCGCACACCAAGGGGGGTTCGACATGCCCGAACCACTGACACTTGAAACGCTCGCCGCCCGCGTCGCCGAACTGGAGCGCAAGCTGGCAGCCCAACCCCAACCTCAGACGAACCCGCCCTGGTTGAGTCTGGTCGGGTCGATGGAAGACAACGAGTTCACCCGCTCGATGATCGCGGAGATGGAAGCTATTCGTAAAGCGGATCGCCAAGCGGCGCGAGAAGGGCGGTCGGAGGAGACCGAGTGATTCTCCTCGATACCGACCACCTCACCGTCCTGCGACTCGGCAAGGGTGAGCGGTTCAGCCGGCTGATGGTTCGGTTAGCGCAGTCCGGCGACCCGCTCGCCACCACCGTAGTGAACGTCGAAGAGCAGATGCGAGGCTGGTTGGCAGCCATCGCCAAGGAGAAGATGCCCGAGCGCCAAGTGCAAGCGTACCGCGAACTGAATGCCCTTTTCGGCCGGTTCGCGGCTTTCGAGATCGCCCCGTTCGACGACGCCGCTGCCAAACGGTTCAAAGAGATCCGCACCGGCCGCGGGCACATCGGCACCCGCGACCTGATGATCGCCGCCATCGCACTGGTGAACGACGCCCTGCTCCTCACCGCCAACAAACGCGACTTCGAACAGGTGCCGGGTCTGCGGTTCGAGAACTGGATGGACTCGTGATCAGGAGTTTGCCATGGAACTCGACACGCAAGTCGTCGAACTGATCGGCCGGCACCGACTTGTGAACGAGTTGCTCCGCGACGGGTTGGAGGTGGCCGTACCCGCCCGCGACCGCGGGGTGGACGTGGTCGCCTACGCTGACTTGACCGCGCAGGTGGCCAAGTTCTCCGCCAAGCCGGTCCAGATGAAGGCGTTCAGCACATCCGGGTTCAGCGTCGCCGCGAAGTATTCGCGCATCTCGGACCTGCTCATGGCCTACGTCTGGCACGTCAACGACCAGTCCCCCGCCGTCACGAATGCGATGACCTACGCCGACGCGGTCGGGGTGGCCGATGGGATGGGGTGGACGAAAACCGACTCGTGGGCGAAGGGCGTTTACTCCGTGACCAAGCCGAGCGAGCGGCTGCTCACGCACATCGCGCCGTTCCGCGTGGTCCCCGGTCGGTGGCGATCGCTGGTGGTCGGAGTTGTGTAGGGCGGGCGAGACGCCGCTCGACCCACCCTGCAAGACTTCCCATTCCGATTCTGCCGGTTGTGCCGGCCGGCCGTTGTTCACCTCTGGCGCCCGTCGTTGCGCTCGTTCAGCGCCCCGCCGCCCGTCGGCCGATGAATTCCCGCCCGCCTCACCCCCGCCCGACCCACGGCGGTGTACATTAGGTAATGGAGAAGCTCGAACGGTTGGGCCGGGGGTGCCCAACTTGACGGCCGCGGCGGGGGGGGATAGAATCAAGTCAGCACTTACGGATGAGTGCTGCCGTTTCCCCAACGCGCGGCCCGCGGACCAGGGCGAACTTCCCAGCAAAGCTCTTCCGGCCACTCACCCAGACGCGTCGCGTTCCCTGAATTTCAGGTGAGCCGCCGTCTCACCTTCCCATCGGCCGGCGGGGGTTGCCGGGGCGTCCACCTTCACACCGCGACCCGACAGCTAAGCCGACACTCGACGTACAGCGACCCGCTCCGCCCGTGGACCGGCCCCGTTCTCCTGCGACCAGGGGAACCGGCACCGCGGGCGAACGAGTCCAGCCGCACACCCAGGTGTCCCGTGCCGCCCGTATCGGTGGATCAAAAGAAGCAGGTGAAGGCCGCCAACGACATCGTTGACGTGGTGTCGGGGTACATCCCCGTCGTCACCGCCGGCAAGGACTTCAAGGCCATCTGCCCCTTCCATAACGACACCCGCCCGTCGCTGCAAGTGAGCCGCCAGTTCCAGAACTTCCGCTGCTGGAGCTGCGGGCAGACCGGCGTCGTGTTCGAGTTCGTGATGAAGTTCGAGAAGGTCGGCTTCGGCGAGGCGATTCGGATGCTGGCGGATCGGGCGGGCATCAAGCTGGACGGCACGTCGTCCCCGCAGGACGAAACCCGGAGCCGGCTGCTGCGGGCGATGAAGTGGGCGGAGGCGAAGTATCAGACTTGCCTGATGGAAGGCGATTCCGCGGAGGACGCCCGCGCGTACCTGGGCGAGCGCCGATTGAGCGGGGCGAACGTGCGTGCGTTCGGGCTGGGCTTCGCCCCGCCGGCCGGCGACTGGCTGGTGCGGATGGCCGAGCGGGACGACGTGCCCGAGGACGTGCTGCTTGAAGTCGGGCTGATCGCCAAGCGCGACGAGAACCGCGGGCACTACGACCGCTTCCGCGACCGCGTGATGTTCCCGATCCGGGACGCCCGCGGGCAGACGGTCGGGTTCGGCGGGCGGATTCTGCCGAGTTCGCCCTATGCCGCCCGCGGGCCGAAATACTACAACTCCGCCGAAACGCCCCTGTTTCGCAAGTCGGAGTTGATCTACGGGCTGGACCTCGCACGCACCGCGGCCACCGCCGCCGGGTATCTGGCGGTGGTCGAAGGCTACACCGACGTGATGATGGCCCACCAGCACGGCGTGGGCAACGTGGTGGCCACGATGGGCACGGCGCTCACGCTCTCGCACGTGCTGCAACTGCGGCGGTACGTGCCGAAGGTGGTGCTGGTGTTCGACGGCGACGAGGCGGGCGAGACGGCCACCGACAAGGCGCTCGAACTGTTCTGGTCGCAGCACGACATCGAGATCACCGTCACCACCCTGCCCGACGGCCTCGACCCTTGTGATCTGCTGGTGACGCCGGACGGCCCGCAGGTGTTCCGCGACCGCCTGGCCGCCGCACAATCGGTGCTGGAGTACAAGCTGGACAGCCTGTTCCGTAGAATACCGCAAACCACCGCGGAGAACATCCAGCAGATCGTGGACCGCATGCTGGGGGTGATCGCCGTCGCCCCGGACATCCTCAGCGCACGCCATCAGGTGCGCCAGCAGGCGGCGGTCACCCGCCTCGCCCACCGGCTCGGGTTGCGGCAGGAGACTCTCTGGGCGAGACTGGCGGAACTGAAGGCCGAACGCCGGCGGGCCGAACGCGACACCTCCCGCCCGCACCAGTCGGAGACGAGGCCAGCCCCGAACCCGGCGGCGCTGATCGACATGCCGGCGAACGGGCCGAAGATCGCCCCGGCCGAGGCGGCGCTCGAGAAGCAGTTGCTACAACTGCTTCTGGCCGAACCGGGGCTGGTGGGCACCGCCCGCGAACAGGTGCCGCCCGACACCCTGCGGCACTCCGGCCTGCGGCGGATGCTGAGCGAACTGTACACCCTGCACTCGGACGGTCAGCCGCCGGACCTGGACGGCCTGCGGGTGCGGCTGATGGACCGGCCCGAACTGTTCGAGGCTGCCCAGAAGCTGCAGTTCGTCGGCCACCAGATCACCGAGCGGGTGGAGAAGCTTGGCAAGATCGTGTCCCGGTTCGCCGAGATGCGGGACGAGTCGGAGACGCGGGTGGTGATGCGGGCCCTGGCCGCCGGCGCCGCCGACGAACAGGGGCAGCTCGACCTGTTGCGGAGACTGCAGGCCGGGCGGAAGTAGTACACTCTCCCCAGTCGGTTGGGGAGGCGTGGCGAACGACGCCTGACGGCGGCCGTTCGCCCGGTCAACCGACCTGTTCCCGACACGGATGATCGGGGACAACACGGCACGACGCTCGGCCGCCGAGCACGTCCACCCACGATCGGCCGGAGGCCACTCCGGTCGGCCACCGCACCGGGAGGCGTTAGCATGGACTGGAAGACCGACGAGGCTCTGAAGACCCTAATCGAGAAGGGCAAGGAGTCCGGTTCGCTCACGTTCGAAGAGCTGAACACCGCCCTGCCCGAAATGGCCGACCCGGAGCGTCTGCCCGAACTGCTCGAACTGCTCGAGGCCAACGGCATCACCCCGGTGGACGCCGAAGACGAAGAGGCGGAGACCGACGAGCGGCCGGTGCGGGAGGAAGCGGCGGTGACGGCCGAGGTGGAGGCCACGTTCGGTGGCGACTCCGACGGCGACGGCCGGCACATCGACGACCCGGTGCGGATGTACCTCACCCAGATGGGGCAGATCGACCTGCTCACGCGGGCGCAAGAGGTGAGTCTGGCGAAGAAGATCGAGGCCACCCGCCGGCGGTTCCGCCGCAAGGTGCTCGAGTGCGACTACGCCATGCGGACGGTGTTCGACACCCTCAAGCGGGTCCACGCCGGCGAACTGCCGTTCGACCGCACCATCAAGGTGTCGCTGACCGAAGAACTGGAGAAGGACCAGATCCTCCAGCGGATGCCGCACAACCTGCGGACCATCGAGCCGCTCATGGAGCGGAACCTCGACGACTTCAACCTGCTCATCGACGACCGGGCGAACGACGCCCAGCGCGAAGAACTGCGGCGGCGGCTGAAACTGCGGCGGCGGAAGGCGGTCACGCTCATCGAGGAACTCAGCATCCGCACCCAGAAGGTGCAGCCGCTGATGAAGAAGTTGGAGCAGATCAGCAGCCGCATGGACGACCTGGAAGAGCAGATCGGCCGGCTGCGTGGCAACCGCGCCGCGCAGGAAGAGCGGGCGAACCTGACGAAAGAGTTGCAAGACCTGATGGACATCACCCTGGAAGAGCCGGCCAGCCTGCGGCGGCGGGTGTCCATCATGCGGCAACGGTTCACCGAGTACGAGCAGGCCAAGCGGGAACTGAGCGCCGGCAACCTGCGGCTGGTGGTGAGCATCGCCAAGAAGTACCGCAACCGCGGGCTGAGCTTCCTCGACCTGATTCAGGAAGGGAACACCGGGCTGATGCGGGCGGTGGACAAGTACGAGTACCGCCGGCAGTTCAAGTTCAGCACCTACGCGACGTGGTGGATCCGGCAGGCCATCACGCGGGCGATCGCGGACCAGGCCCGCACCATCCGCATCCCGGTCCACATGATCGAGACGATGAGCAAGCTGCGGAACGTGAGCAAGCAACTGGTGCAGGAACTCGGCCGCGAGCCGACGATTGAAGAGACGGCGAAGAAGGCGAACATCAGCATCGAGGAGACGAAGCGGGTGCTGAAGATCAGCCGCCACCCGATCAGCCTCGACCGGCCGGTGGGCGAATCCGAGGACAGCTACTTCGGGGATTTCATCGAAGACGACACCGTAGATTCGCCGGTGAACGCCGCCACGAACGAGATGCTGAAGGACAAGATCGAGAACGTGCTGAAGACGCTGACCTACCGCGAGCGGGAGATCATCAAGCTGCGGTACGGGCTGGGCGACGGGTACACGTACACGCTCGAAGAGGTCGGCCGCATCTTCAAGGTGACCCGCGAGCGGGTGCGGCAGATCGAGGCGAAGGCGGTGCGGAAGCTGCAACACCCGGTGCGGAGCCGTCAGCTCGAAGTCTTCCTCGACCTTTGGGGCGCTATGAAGAAGTGCAGCCCCGCCCCGAGCGGGAATGGGTGAGCGGGGCCGAATTCGGGTTCGTAGGGGCACCCCTTGTGGGTGCCCTTTTTCGTTGGGCACCCACAAGGGGTGCTCCTACGGTCAGTTGGACACCTACAAGGGGTGCCCCTACGGTCAGCAGCACTGCATCTCGAACACCGTGCGGCCCGCCCTACACGCTCAGGCACAGGCCTGCCCGAACCCGACCGCCTCGCACGGCGTCCGTCCCGGCAACCACTCCGGGGCTGCCGCCATGTTCCGTTACCCGAAGATGCCCGGCCCGAGCGGGGCGCAGCTCGACAAGTGCGTGGCGTTCGAGAAGCTCGACGGCACCAACCTGTTCTGGGAGTGGCACCGCGAGTTCGGCTTCACCGACTTCGGCACCCGCAGCGCGAGCTACCACCTCGCCCCCGCTGGCGAGACGGCGTTCCGTGCCAACCACCCCGGCCTGGAAGTGGCACCCGAGCTGTTCGCCCCGCTCTGCGAACGGCTTCACCCCATCCTCGTCGCGCTGCCCGGTGTCGATCACGCCGTCGCCTTCACCGAGTTCCTCGGCCCGCACTCGTTCGCCGGGGCGCACACGCCCGACGACCCGAAGCGGCTGGTGCTGTTCGACGTGTTCGTCCACGGCACCGGGTTCCTCGGCCCGTGGCGGTTCCTCGAACTGTTCGCCGGTCTGCCGCTCCCGCGCGTCGTGTATCAGGGCCGGTTCACGGGCCAACTGACGGAGGACGTTCGGACGGGCAAGTACCCGGTGGCGGAAGGCGTCGTCATCAAAGGCGGCAGCGGCGGGGCCGACGTGTGGATGGCGAAGGTGAAGACGAACGCCTACCTGGACCGACTGCGGCGGGTATTCGGCGAGCGGTGGGAGGAGTATTGGGAGTAAACCGGGCGAACGACGGCGTAGTGATCGCGGTCACGGATGGCGTGTGGTCTCACGCGCCATCCCTCACGGTCGGGCCTCCGTTCCATTCACTCCGGGAGTTTCACCACCGCATCCGTGATGGTGAACAGCAGGCGTTCGGGGTCGGTGCGGTTCAGGTGCAGCTTGCCGGTCACGCTCATCATGCCGGTGGCGAACGGCACCGCCTTCCCGCCGGCCGCCTCCACCTGCACGATCTGAAAAGGCCCCGGCGAGTCGCAGAACCAGCAGCCCACCGCGAACTCGGTGAGCAGGAATTCCGTCACCTCGTCAGCCTTCTGCGGCTGCATGAACCCGTGAATCGTCACCGTCTTGCCGTCCAAGTCGGCCACGTACGGCAGGAAGGTGACGGCGAACTTCTTGCCCACTTCGGTCTCGTCGAGCGCCGCCCACGGCAGCGGGTTCGCCTTGTTCGGGTCGATCTTCGGCAGGCTGGCCACGTCGAACCGCCGCGGGAACAGCCGTTTCGACGCGAACTTCACGCCGGCGAACGGCCTGGTGTGGTCCTCGGTCTTCGCCAACTCGTCGGCTGCGGCTCGCACCACCCGCCGCCGCTCGCGGGCCGTTTCACCCTTGAACCCGAACTCGATCACCACGCCGTCGAACAGGTTGGCGGCGGTTCGCACGTCGCCGACGGCGTGCGTCACCTCGGCCAGTTGCCACAGCACGCGGGGGTCGGTCGGCAGCCACGCGGCGAGTTGCTGCGTCAGCGGCAGAGCATCTGCGGGCAGTTTCTTCAGGTCGAACAGGTCGTCCAGCCCGTCGGCCCCCGGCTTCTCCTTCGCCCGCCCGCGGACCAGCTTCAGGTGCAGTTCCTCCGCCCCCTTCCACTCCTTCGGGGACAGCCGCACGGCCTCTTCCAGTGCCGCGGTCGCCTGCGCGTGGTCGCCCGCCAGTTGCCACGCGGTGCCCAGGTTCGATGACAGCCGGAAGTGCTCGGGGTTCTTCCGCACGGCTGGGCGGAGCACGCCGACGGCCCTCTCCGGCAGACCCAACCGCACGTACAGCGCTCCCAGGTCGGCCGCGTCGTCGGCGGTCAGCGGCTTGTCTTTCGCCTTGGCTTCCAGCTTCAGTGCCGCGTTCAGGTAGCGATCCCGCAGGGGAGTCGGGGTTCTCAGCCCGCCAGATGTCGGGTTGGCCGCCAACCGTAGCCCACGGAGGTCGAGCAGGTAGCCCCGCCACTCCACCGGCGGCGGGTGTTGCTCGTCGCCCGAGTAGTGAACGCCGGCGAACGCGGGGGATGCGAGCAAGACAAGGGTGAGCGCGAGGTAACGGTGCATGGGGGGATTGTAGCACGGGGGCCTCACCCCCCGGTTGGTTCGAGACCTCACCCCCCGTCCCCCTCTCCCAGGGGAGAGGGGTGTTCAAGACCGATACCATTCCGGTACTTTGGCCGACCCTCAGAAGCCGTCCCA
>JANNDF010000881.1:0-2260 GCA_031387445.1 Planctomycetia bacterium | reverse complement strand
TGAATCCGCCCCTTCAGGGCGGAAGCTGGTGTCCTGATCGGTCCTAGGCCTCCGCTCGCCTTCGGCTCGCTTCGACCTGGGCTGACGGAACCCGGCCCTTCAGGCCGGCCGGCGGCAACACAACAAATTGGATTCGGCCTCTTCCCGGTCGAACTCTTCGAGCGAAAGGCGATTCACCTCGTCGCGCCACTCCTTCCCCAATCGATAGGCTTCGTCCGCCGCCGGGTCGCCGTCGAAAAGGCCGACAGGTCCGAACCCGCGGATGAACCGCACGCCCGTCATCTCCCACTCCAACTCCTGGAGCCGTTGGAGTTCGGTTCTCGCTTCGGCGATCTTCTGTCGCACTTCTTCGAGGGTCATGGCTCACTCCTTGCGGGTTGTCGGCATTTTACCACCGAGGCGGGTCAGTCGGTCGAGTAGATGTAAGCGTCCACCACGATGCCCGTGGGGGCGATCTTCACCAGCAGTTTCATATGGCGAATGAACATCCCGCCATCGTCCAGGTCGCCGAGATACCAAGTCAACTGCGTCTTGCCCTCGTGTGTACCCTCGTAGTCGAACGGACCGAGTTGGGCGACGAGTTCGGCTCGCTTCAGACCGTTCAACGTGCCGTTGTCCGCCATCCACTTGCCCATGGCAATGCGATCAGTGGCGTGTCCGCGGTCCCATTTCGCCTGATCGAAGGGAGTCGGGGCTGGGTTGAACGCGGCAACGGACGGGTCAAAGAACGAGTCGATAGCAGGTGCATGAAGGAGGAATCGAAGACAGGGCCACATGAAGTAGGCCAAGACGACGCACACAACTACGGGCGCGATCGCCCAAAACACCCCGCGGAGCCGGGCACGTCGGATTGGGCCTTCATCCCTCACGCCAGCTCCTCGGCGGTCATGTCGGTCAGCGTGGTCTGCATGGCGTTCACGGTGGTCGTCACGTCGCTCGCCGAGTGTTCGCAACTGGTCATGCCGGCGAAGCCCCACCAGTCCACGCCGTTGAGCAGCATCCCCTGCCGCATGGCCATTACCTGCTTCGTGTTCTTCGGGCCGTCGAGCACGTTCACGTCGTTGTCGCAGGGGATGAAGCCGTCGTTGTCGCCTGACGCGGGCGGGTGCTTGTCGGTGAAGTTCGGTACCACTCGCACCATACTGAAGTCGCCGTAGGCCACCCAGCGGAAGCCGTTGGCGGCGAACATGCGGTTCAGTTCGTTTCGCAAGGTGCGGGCCGACGTGTTCGCCGCTTCGCACACGCCGCCAGCGGCGATGCGCTTCAGCGTGGCGATGCCGGCGGATGCCGAGAGGGGGTTGGCGTTGTAGGTGCCGGGGTGCTTCATCTTCGGCTTGCCCGGTCGCGGCTCGATGAACGCCAGGATGTCGGCCCGCCCCGCCAGGCATCCGCCGGGCAGCCCGCCGGCCAGGATCTTCGCCAGCGCGGTCAGGTCGGGCGTCACGCCGTAGTACGCCTGTGCCCCGCCGGGTGAGATCCGAAAGCCGGTAATCACCTCGTCGAAAATCAGCACGCGGTTCAACCGTGATGTGATCTCCCGCAACCCCTTCAGGAAGTCGCCGCGGATGGGCACCCCGCCCCAGTGCCCGCCGGTCGGCTCCAGGATCACCGCCCCGATTTGCTCGTCCTTTGTCAACACGTCTTCGACGCGGTTCAGATCATTCGGCGGAATGGCGACGCAGAGGTCGCTCACCGCGTCGGGCACGCCGGGCACGCCGGGGGCGTCGTAGGGCGGGTCGGCGCTGACGGTCACGAAATCGTGCCAGCCGTGGAAGTGGCCCTGGAACTTCAAGAACTTCGGCCTGCCCGTGTGCAGCCGCGAGAGACGCAATGCCATGAGGGTTGCTTCCGTGCCGCTGCCGACGAACCGCACTCGCTCGGCGCTCGGCACAAACTTCCGCACCAGTTGACCCCACTCGATTTCGCCGTCGTGGCACGAGCCGGGGTGCGTGCCCTTCGCCATCTGCTGTTGAACGGCCGCCACCACGTCCGGGGCACTATGGCCGAGGATGTGCGACCCGTGGCCGACGAAGTAGTCGATCAACTCCTGCCCGTCCACGCTCCACTTCTTGCTGCCGAGCGCGTGGCTCACGTACACCGGGAACGGGTCCATCATGCGGGTGTCGTGGGTGACACCGCACGGGAATAGTTCGCGGGCCTGGGCGAAGCGGGTACGGGAACCGGGGAACGCGGCGGTGTATCGCTCGGCGAGCGTCATGTGGATCGTGTGGTTCGAAATGAAGGACACGGATGAAGAGGA
>JANNDF010000880.1:0-1486 GCA_031387445.1 Planctomycetia bacterium | reverse complement strand
CCCGCCTTCGCCGCGAACCCGCTGCCGCGGAGCACCCCTGAAGCACAGGGCGTGTCGTCCGCCGCCGTCCTCGACTTCATCTCTGCCGCCGACAACAAGGTGGACGTGATGAACAGCTTCATGCTCGTTCGCCACGGGCACGTCGTCGCGGAAGGGTGGTGGACACCCTATGACGCCAAGAGTCGCCACGAACTCTACTCGCTGAGCAAGAGCTTCACTTCCACGGCGGTCGGCATGGCCGTGGCCGACGGCAAATTGAGCATCGACGACACGGTGATGTCGTTCTTCCCCGACGACACGCCGAAGGAGCCGAGTGCCAACCTGAAGAACATGCGCGTCCGCGACCTGCTCTGCATGTCCACCGGGCACCAGAACGAGCCGGCCCTGAACCCGACGGTCAAAGACCCGTGGACGAAGGCGTTCCTGGCGCACACCGTGCCGTTCAAGCCGGGCACACACTTCCAGTACAACACGCCGGCCACCTACATGCAGTCGGCCATCGTGCAGAAGGTGACGGGGAAGACGGTGCTCGACTACCTGAAGCCGCGGCTGTTCGACCCGCTCGGCATCGAAGACCCGACGTGGGGCACCAGTCCGCAAGGTGTGTCGCTCGGTGGGTACGGGCTGAACGTGCGGACGGAAGACATCGCCAAGTTCGGTCAACTCTACCTGCAGAAGGGGAAGTGGGGCGACAAGCAACTCATCCCCGCCGAGTGGGTGGCGATGGCGACCAGCAAGCAGACGAGCAACGGCAGCAACCCGAAGAGCGACTGGGACCAGGGGTACGGGTTCCAGTTCTGGCGGAGCCGGAACGGGGCGTACCGCGGCGACGGGGCGTTCGGGCAATACTGCATCGTGCTGCCGGAGCAGGACGCGGTGATTGCGATCACCAGCGGCACGAAGGACATGCAGGCGGTGCTCAACCTCGTGTGGGATATCCTGCTGCCGGGGTTGAAGAAGGAGGCGCTGCCGGCGGACGAAGCCGGGGCGAAGAAGCTGAAGGACAAGCTCGCCGGGCTGAGCGTGCCGGTGCAGAAGGGGGACGCGAAGTCCGGTGTGGTCAAGGACGTGTCCGGGAAGGGCTACACCTTCGCGGCGAACGACCAGAAGGTGGAATCACTCGGGCTGATCTTCGACGAGACGAGTGGCGGGATGACGATCGTGGGGAAGGTGAACGGCGTGGAGCGGAAGTTGACGTGCGGGAAGGGCGAGTGGAAGAACGGGAAGTGGGCGTTCGGCACCGGAGAAGAGCAGCCGGTGGCGGCGAGTGGGGCGTGGACGGCCGACGACACGTTCACGGCGAAAGTGGTGCTGACCGAGACGCCGTTCATCGCCACCCTCACGTTCAAGTACGCCGACGGCAAGCTGGAGTACGAGGCGAAGCGGAACGTCGGGTTCGGCGCCACCGGCTCGGCGAAGTTGGTGGGGGAGAAGAAGTGATTGTAGCCGCAGGCGAGTGCGTCGGAAAAACCCAGGGCGTTGCCCT
>JANNDF010000839.1:0-1603 GCA_031387445.1 Planctomycetia bacterium | reverse complement strand
CGAGGCACCGCCGAGCTCGCTCGGCGGTGCCTCGCGGCAAACCGTGTTCCTACCCCCCCGACCGCTTCACCTTGTACCCCATCTTCTCCAACTCGGCCTGGATCGTGTCGCGGTGGTCGCCCTGAATCTCGATGCGGCCGTCCTTCACCGTGCCCCCGCTGCCGCAGCGGTTCTTCAGCCGCGTACACAGGTCCTTCAGCCCGTCTTCGTGCAGGTTCAGTTCCCAGATCACCGTGACGCCCTTCCCCTTCCGCCCGGCCGTCTCACGGCCGAGTTTCACCGTGCCGAGCGACTTCGGTTTGGGTGGCGGTCCCGGCGGTGGTGGCAGGTAGGCTTTCCCCCCTCCCATCAGTTCGGCCAGCATCTGGGCGAGCTTGGGGGCAGGGTTGCCGTCGGGCCACACTTCCGCATTCGGGAAGCGAGTCTTCAGCGACTCGTCCCACACGATCACCCTCGCCGCCGCTGACACCTCGGTGTCAGCGACCGCGTCGGGCGACTTGGCGACCGGGTTGAAGCTGGCGACGAACAGTCCAGCGACTTGGCCGAACTGTTCGACCGCTTTGGCGGCGCGGGCGTCGGTGGAGAGGAAGAGAAGGAGAGGTTTCATGAGATGTGTTCGGGTGAACCCCGGCAGTCATGCCGGGGGTGATGATCTCTTCACAGCACCCCCGGCATGACTGCCGGGGTTCACCAGATCACAACTCCACGTCCGGCAGCGCCCCACCGCTCGGCTTGGCCAGCAGTTCGTTCACGACCGTTTGCGCCAGCTTCAGGTAGGCGTGCGAGACGGGGTGATCCGGCAGCTTGCGCACGATCGGCTCGCCGCCGTCCCCGCACTGGCTGACGGCGGCATCGATGGGGAGTTCTCCCAGGAACGGCACGCCGATTTCCGCCGCTAACCGTGCTCCGCCCCCCTGCCCCAGCGGGTGCAGTTTACTGCCGTCGGGCATTAGCAGGCAGCTCATGTTCTCGATGATACCGAGGATCGGTACCTTCACCTCCTCGAACATCCGCACCCCTTTCCGGGCGTCGATCAGGCTCACTTCGGCGGGCTGCGTGACGATTAAGGCACCTGTCAGCGGGGCGCTCTGGCTGAGCGTCAGTTGCGCGTCGCCGGTGCCGGGCGGCAGGTCGATGACGAGGAAGTCGAGTTCGCCCCAATTCGGTTGGAAGAGGAGCGAACTGACCGCCTGCGCCACCTTCGGCCCCCGCCAGATGACCGGCTGGTTCGGGTCCACGAAGAAGCCCATGCTCATCAGCTTGATGCCGAACTTCTCGAGCGGCAGCGGCGTGCGGGTCTGATCGACCACGCCGAGGCCGAACATGTGCGGCACGCTCGGCCCGTAGATGTCGGCGTCCATCAGCCCGACCCGCTGGCCGTGCATGTGCAGCGCGAGCGCCAGGTTGGCCGCCACGGTGGACTTGCCCACCCCGCCCTTGCCGCTGGCCACCGCGACGACGTGCTTGATCCCAGGCAGGGGTGTTTTCTGTGGTTGCATTCGATCATCCTGGTGAACCGGCGGTGTGAACCCCCGGGTGATGCGGGGAAACCCCGCGGTTCACACCGCCGGTTCACCCAAATCCCGTAACGACTTCAGTGTGT
>JANNDF010000775.1:0-1871 GCA_031387445.1 Planctomycetia bacterium | reverse complement strand
GCCCGCGATGCCCGACCACAACCGGATCGGCTGCCGGCGCGAGCGACGCCAACGCGAGCAGCACGAACAGCGCGCGAGCCATCGGCCACCTCACATCTTGATGACCTTGAGCCGGCGGGAGATTTCTTCCACCGGGATCAGTTCGCCTTTGCCGGAGCCGGGGCAGACGTCGCACGTCTTCTGCCAGTCCTCCGGCGTCTCGACGTTGCTGTCCCAAAACGGCCAGGTGCGGCACTGCTTCGGGCGGTCGCGGTAGACGGTACACCCGCGGTCGGCGTCGTAGAACACGCAGTCGCCGTTCGGCCGCTCGCGGAGGGTGACGCGGCCGCGTTCCTTGCGGGTGTACACGGCCACGAACTCGTGCCGAACCATGCCGCGGGCGGCGGCCAGTTTGGTGATCTCGTCGTCGTCCACCCACACCGCACCGGGGGCGCCGGTGCAGCACTTGCCGCACTGCGTGCAGGTGAACTTCAACCCGTTCTGGAACCACGGCTCGGGGGTCTCTGGCATCACTTCCCCTCCGCGGCCGTCAGTGCGCCGAGCAACTCCTGATGAATCTTCCCGTTGGTGGCGATCAGGTCCATGCGAAACGGGTCGAACGGGCCGCCTGCCACGTTGGACAGCGTCCCGCCGGCCTCGGTGATGAGGCACGCCCCGCCCGTCACGTCCCACGGCCAGTTGTCGTAGGCCCAGTAGCCGTCGAACCGCCCGCACGCCACATACGCCATGTTCAGCGCCGTGCTGCCGGTGCGCCGCAGTGACCGCGTAACCGGCGACAGGTCCGCCCACACTTTCAGGTTCCGCACCTGAGCTTCCTTGTTCGCCGGGAAGCCGGTGCTGACGAGAGCGTTCTCCAGGATTGCCGTCTCGCTCACGTGGATGCGCTCGCCGTTCAGGAACGCCCCGTGCCCCTTCGCCGCGGTGAACAACTCGTTCTGTCGCGGGTCGAGGATGACCCCGACGACCGCCTCGCCGTTCATCCACAGGCCGATGCTCACGCAGTACGCCGGCACGTCGTGGACGTAGTTGATGGTGCCGTCGAGCGGATCGACGATCCAGAGCGGCGGGCTATTCGCCGGCGGGCGGGTTTCGTCGATTTTCTTGCCCACGCACTCCTCTTCACCGAGGAAGGCGTGTTGCGGCAGGTTGGCCATCAGGTGATCGCGGACGACTTTTTGGGACGCGTGGTCGGCGTCGGTGACGAGGTCGGCCCGCGACTTCTCCTTCACCTTGAACTGCTTCCGCCACCGCTCCAGTTCGGCCGCCCCGAGGCGGGCCGCTTCGACCGCAACGGCCAGGTAATCGGCGAGTGTAGACATGCCGGTATGATAGGTGCCATGCCAACGATCACCTACGCCGTCGAACCCGCCCTCTCCGCAGGCGAGTTCGTGTCGGTGCTCCGCCGTTCCACGCTCGCCGAGCGCCGCCCGGTGGACGACCCGGAGCGGATCGCACTCATGCTGAAGCACGCCAACCTGATCGTGACGGCCCGTGACGAGTCCGGGTTGCTCGTCGGCGTGTCGCGGGCGATCACGGACTTCACCTTCTGCTGCTACCTGTCCGATCTGGCCGTCGATGTGGCGTTTCAAAAGCAGGGCATCGGGAAGGAGTTGATCCGCCAGACGCACGAGGCGTCGAAGCCGGCGAAGTTGATCCTGCTCGCCGCCCCCGCCGCCCGAGACTACTACCCGCACATCGGCATGACCTACCACGACTCGTGCTGGACGATGTCCTAGTGGGTCACTTGCCTCGCCCGTAGTCATAACCAGCCTCTCAGCTACCCTTAGGTGGTAACCCACCCCACCAGGAGTTGCCGTGTCCCGCCGCCGGAAGGATCCGCTTCGCTCGCTGACAGGTGAGGAACGTGAGGA
>JANNDF010000718.1:0-1234 GCA_031387445.1 Planctomycetia bacterium | reverse complement strand
GGGTTGGCGAGGAATCGCCACGCCGCCTGCGTGACGGCGAACGAGTGGGTCACGCTCGGCAGCGATTTGAGTCCGGCGGCCAACGCTTGAGCGGCTTGGAGTTGCTGTCGCACCAGCGTACCATAGCGGTTCTGAAGTCGGCGATCCAATGCCGGTCGAGGAATCCCATCTGGACCAGTCTAGCGACGGGTCCAGATGTGTAGATACCTATGGTGTTTTCACGGGGGGCTAACTGTTGCATCCCCCGTCCGTACTGGTACAGTCGGCGGATTCTCCCACCCTCGCGGACTCCCTCCCCGATGCCCTTCGCCGTCGCTTACGTCCAGAACCTGGACCCGCTCAACAATGCGTTCGTCTCCACCGTCGTCGCCGCCTTGCCGGTGCTGGTGCTGTTCTACCTCCTCGTCGGCTGCCGCTGGCTCGCCAGTTGGGCCGGGGCCGCGGGGTCGGCGGTCGCCATCGTTCTCGCCGTTCTTGCCTTCGGGATGCCGACCGAGAAAGCTATCGCGGCGTTCGGCTACGGCGCGGCGTTCGGCCTGCTGCCGATCGGGTGGACCGTGTTCGCCGCGATGCTGCTGTACAACGTGACCGTCCACACCGGGCAGTTCACGATCATCCGGCGGTCGATCGGCAGTCTCAGCGGCGACGCGCGGGTGCAGGCGGTGCTGATCGGGTTCGCGTTCGGGGCGTTCATGGAGGGGGCCGCCGGCGCAGGGTCGCCGGTGGCGATTTGCGGGGCGATGCTCGTGGGACTGGGCGTGCCGCCGTTCCGCGCCGCGGTCATCTGCTTAATCGCGAACACGTCGCCGGTGTGCTACGGCGGGTTGGGCGTGCCGATCATGACGCTCGAAACCGCGAGCGGGATTCCGGGCGACAAGATCAGCACGATGTGCGGGCACCAACTGCCGATCCTGTCGTGCATCATCCCGCTGTACATGGTCAAGTGCATGTGCACGTGGCGGCAGACGCTGGCGGTCTGGCCGGCGCTGGTGGTCGGCGGCGGGTCGTTCGCGGCGTTCCAGTTCTTCTTCGCCACGGCGCACCACCACTTCGGGCTGCCCCCGATCTGGCAGCTCACCGACATCGGCGGCGGCGTGTTCTCGCTCATCACACTCGCCCTGTTCCTGAAGTTCGTGTGGAAGCCAAAAGAAGAGTGGCGCTTCCCCGAAGAGGCCGCGAGCGCACCCGCGATGCCGGGTGGAGCGCTCGACGCGGACCCGCACGCGGAGGCCGC
>JANNDF010000658.1:0-6132 GCA_031387445.1 Planctomycetia bacterium | reverse complement strand
TCACAGAGGACACGGAGAAAGGCAGAGTTCGATCCTTCCGACTTTCTCCGTGTCCTCTGTGACCTCTGTGGCCAATCCGCTCTCATCTCAGTGGTTGAACCGGAACTCCGGGCTGGTCATCAGCGCCCAGAGCATTTGCTTGTTGGCGTCGGCGGGGCGGTCGGTGCGGCGGGCGGCGTACTCGCCGAGGGCTTTCAACTCGGCTGTGGTCGCGGGGCGGGCGAGGGCGGTTCGCACCAGCAGCTTGTGCGCGTCGGCGTCCACCTTCTCCGCTTTGACGCGGCCGAGCAGGGTGCCGTTCCCGTCGGTCAGGAACTCTTTCAGCACGCGGTCACTGTTGCTGAACAGCAGAGACTCGCTCACGCCGATCTGGAAGTTGTCGGTCGGCTGGGCGATGCTGCCGGCGAACCCGCGGGCGGCGGACTCCATCTGCTCCAGTCGCTTCTCCACCTCATCGGCTTTGCCGTCGAACGTCTTCGGGTCGGTGGTGGCGATCTTCAGCGAGGTGGCCAGTTGGAACGGGGTGAGCGGCTTCAGTTGGGCCACCGCGAACGTGCTGCTGTCCGGGTGCGCCTCGCTGGTGTATTTGCTCCCGCGGCTGTACGACTTGCTCATCACGATGCCGCGGACGAGTCGCCGCAGGTCGTACTTGTTGGCGGTCATGTCGGCGGCCAGTTCGTTCAGCAACTCCGGGTGGCTGGGGCGATTCGCCGAGTGCATCTGATCCAGCGGGGTCACCAGGCCAACGCCAAGGAAGCGATGCCACATGCGGTTGACGATGTTCTTGCTGAAGAACTCCGCCTCCTTCGGCCGCAGGGCGACCTCCACCAGTTTGGCCCGAGCGCTGAACTCCGGCGGCGGCGGGGCCTTCTTATCCTTCTTGGCCTGCTCCTCCATCTCCTTCTGCTTCTTCTGCTCGTCCTTGTTCAGTTCCCGCACGGTGTCGGTGTCGATGGTGGCACCGGTCAGGAACATCAGTTTGGCCTGACGCTCGGCCCCTTTGGTCGGCTTGAACTTGACCAGTCCGCTGGGCCGTTCGGCGATCACCCCGCCGGCGTCATACGTCCGCGAGAGGAACGATTTCATCCCGTAGAAGTGGTCCTGCGTCCAGTCCTTCACGTTCGGGTGGTCGTGGCACTGGGCGCAGCTCACGTTCACCCCGAAGAAGGCCACGCTCACGTCGCTGGTCAGTTTGTCGGTGTCGCCCAACTTCGGCTTCAGGTACTCGCTCGTCCCCTTATTGACGGCCTCGTCGGGCAGCAGCAGTTCGCGGAAGATCACGTCCCACGGCTTGTTGGCGGCGATCGACTTGGTCAGATACTCCCGCAGCCCGCTACCGGCCTTGCCGTCGTTCAGCATCACCTCGAACAGGCTGGCCTGATACCGGGCGAACGCCGGCGAGGCCAGCAGCCGGTCCACCAGTTTGGCCCGCTTGTCGGACTCCTTCGACTGCACGAAGGCGTCGGACTCCTGTGTCGTCGGGATACGGCCGACGAGGTCGAGCGTGAGTCGGCGGACGAGCGTGTAGTCATCGGCCTGCGGGGCGGGGGCGACGGCGTCGGCTTTCAGCTTGGCGTCAACGTGCCGGTCGATGACCGCTCCAAGCGGGTCGGCGGCGGACGCCAGCAGTGGCAGAGCGAGGACTGCGGCGAGACAGAGAGACCTCATCGGGCGAGGCTCCTGCGGGGGTGGTGGGTCGCTCGGCCGGTCGTGTCAGACGGTGCCGGGGCACCGATTCAGGCGGGATTCAACACCGGGATGATACCATCTATAGTGGCCGACGCCAGACATTTCCGCCGAGGAGCGACCGATGACCGTGACCCTGCCGCCGGAGTGGGAACAGTTTGTGGCCGAGCGGGTAGCCGCCGGCCGGTCGGCCGACGAGGTGTTGGTGGCCGCACTTCAGGCGCTCCACCTGAAGGAACAGCACGAGGCGAAGCGGTTCGCGCTGGTCGCGGACATTCAAGTCGGGCTGGATCAACTGGACGCGGGACAAGGAGTTCCCGGTCCGTTCAACGCCCGCCAGGTGCTGGAAGACCTCCGCCGCGAACGGGGCCAACGATGCGGCAACTGATCCGCGCTCCACAAGCGATCCTCGACCTGAACGAGGTGATTGCCTACCTCGATCGGCACTCGGAATCCGCCGCCCTCGCGCTGGCCGACGGTGTGGACCGCAAATGTGAGCAACTTCGGACGGTGCCGTTCCAAGGGCGTGCCCGTGACGATCTCAGCCCCGGCTTGCGAAGCGTGCTGGTTGGCGATTACCGGCTGTTCTACCGCGTGTCGGATGCGGCCGTGGAATTCGCCCGCATCCTGCACGGCAGCCGCGACCTGCCCGCCGTGTTCGACCAGGATCAACCTTAACCCTCCCACCGGAGCCGACCGATGACCGTGACCCTGCCTGCCGATCTCCAGGCGTTCGTGGACGAACAGGTGGAACTGGGCAACGCCGCCGAGGTGAACGCGGTCGTGGCCCAAGCCGTGCGGGTGTTGCAGCAGAAGAAGACCGAGGAGAAACTCACCTGGCTCCGGGCCGCGGTGCAGGTGGGGCTGGATGACATCGAGGCCGGACGGGTTACTGACCTCGACGTGGGGGCGATCCTCGCCGAAGTGCTCGCGAAGCGGGGGACGAAATGAGACCCGTGCGACGCGCCGATCAGGCGCAGGCCGACATCTCCGACTCGCTCGTTTACCTGGCGGAGTGGTCAACCGCCGCGGCCGTGCGGTTGAGCGATCAACTGGAGGCCAAGTGTCGGCTCTTGTCCACGAACCCGTTCGTCGGACGGGCCCGCGAGGAAATCGCACCGGGGTTGCGGAGCGTGGCCGTGGGCATCTACGTCCTCTTGTACACAGTCACCGACGCCGAGGTGATCGTCGTCCGCTTCATCCACGGCAGCCGCGACCTGACGGCCGCGCTTGAGGGTGCCGAGTAACCAACCTACGCCAGGATGTCTTTCACCACCACTCCGTGAACGTCGGTCAGGCGGAAGTCGCGGCCGGAGTAGCGGTAGGTCAGTTTCTCGTGGTCGAGGCCCATCAGGTGCAGGATGGTGGCGTGCAGGTCGTGGACGTGGACCTTCTTCTCGACGGCCGCACACCCGAACTCGTCGGTTTCCCCGTAGGCCATGCCGCCCTTCACCCCGCCGCCGGCCATCCACACCGTGAACCCCTTGCTGTTGTGGTCGCGGCCGTTCTGCCCCTCGCTCGTCGGCGTGCGGCCGAACTCGCCGCCCCAGAGGACGAGCGTCTCGTCGAGCAGCCCCTTGTCCTTCAGGTCGCGGAGCAGTGCCGCGGCGGCCTTGTCGGTGTCCTTCGCCTTGGTGCGGTGGCCCTTCTCGCAGTCGCTGTGATCGTCCCACGGCTGCCCGCCGCCGTAGAAGACTTGCACCATCCGCACCCCGCGTTCGACCAGCCGGCGGGCGGTCATGCAGGCGTCGGCGAAGTACCCCTTGCCGTAGTGGTCGCGGAGCTTGGCCGGCTCTTTGCTCAGGTCGAAGGCGTCCGTCGCTTCCGTCTGCATGCGGTACGCGATCTCGAGCGACTGAATGCGGGCGTCGAGCTGGTCGTCGTTCGCCCGCTTCTCCTTGTGCAGCCCGTTCAGTTGGTTCAGCAAGTCCAACTGCTCCCGCTGGGTGCCGCTGCCCACCTCGGTGTTGCGGATGTGTTCGATCACCTTCTTCGGGTCGAGGTTCTGGATGTGACAGCCCTGGTACACGCCGGGCAGGAAGCTGTTGTTCCACAGGGCGGGGCCGACGACCGGCTTGCCGGGGCAGAGCACCACGAAGCCGGGCAGGTTCTGGTTCTCGGTGCCGAGACCGTAGGTGAGCCAACTGCCCATGCTCGGCCGGGTGGCTTGCGTGTTCCCGCACGTCATCAGCAGCAGGCCGGGTTCGTGGTTCGGGATGTTCGTGTGCATGGAGCGGATGACGCAGATGTCGTCGATGCAACTCCCCACCTCGGGGAACAGTTCGCTCACGTCGATGCCGGACTTGCCGTACTTCTTGAACGTGAACGGCGACTTCATGAGCGCGCCTTTCGCCCGGCCCGTCTTCAGGTCCATCTTCTCGCCGTGCCGCTTGGTCAACTCCGGCTTCGGGTCGAACGTGTCCACCTGACTTGGCCCGCCGTTCATGAACAGGTGGATGACGTGCTTGGCCTTGGCCGGGAAGTGGACGACCTTCGGCGCGAGCGGGTTGGTCGGGGCGGTGGTGGGGGCTGCGGGCGCGAGCTCGGCGAGCGCCGCCAGGCCGAACAGGCCGAGGCCGGTGCCCGTGCGGGCGAGCATCTGGCGGCGGGATACGGGAAGCATCGGGTCGGCTCCGATTGATCCCCAGGGCGTTGCCCTGGGCTGAGGGAGGACGGCCCTTCGGGCCTCTCGGGGACTCCAGCACCGTCTCCGCACCGACAAGGGCCGAAGGCCCGGACTTCCTCAGCCCAGGGCAACGCCCTGGGAATGATTCGCCCCGACGCGCTCGCCTCCGGCTCGCGGCTACAAACACTTCACCCCAGTTCCTTGATCGGTTCGCCGCCCTCTTCCACCAAGTGTTGCGGGCGGCCTTCCAGGTCGGCCACGGTCGCCCGCCCGGCGTCGATGCCCAGGTTCTTGTAGATGGTGGCGTACAGTTCGCCGAACGTGACCGGCCGCGACACCGCCTCGCCGGCGATGCGGTCGGTCGCCCCGATCACCTGCCCGGTGGTCATGCCCCCGCCGGCCAGCAGCACCTGGTTCACGTTCGGCCAGTGGTCCCGCCCCACCTGCGCGCTGATCTTCGGCGTGCGGCCGAACTCGCCCATCACCACCACCGTGCAGTCGTCGCTCAGCCCGCGGTCGTGCAGGTCGTCCACCAGCGCGGTCACGCACTGGTCGAAGATCGGGAAGTCTTCCTTCTCGCGGGTGAAGATGCCGTTGTCCTTCCGCCCCTCGGCGTTCATGCCGCCGTGCCAGTCCCACTTGCTGTAGTTCAGTGTGACCACTCTCGCCCCGGCCTCGATCAGCCGGCGGGCCATGAGCATGCTCTGCGGCACCCGCGGGGCGCCGTTGCTGTCGATCATCACCTTCGGGTCGCCGGTGCCGTACCGGGCGACCGTCCGCGGGTCTTCCTTCGACAGGTCAAGTGCTTCCGCCAACTTGGACGACGTGAGCAGCCCGAACGCCTGTTCGTTGAACGAGTCCATCGCCTTGATGGAGCCGCTCACGTCGGTGTCGCGGCGGAGGTCGTCGAACGACTTGAGCAGCGACTTGCGATCCGCGAGTTGACTGACCGAAATGCCGCGGAGGGTCATGTCGTTGCGGGCGGGGCCGGTCGGCCGGAAGGGGGCGAGCGACGCGCCGAGGAAGCCCGGCCCCGGCTCGTTGTACGGCCCGTGCGTGCACTGGTAGCACAGGCTGACGTAGGGAGGCACGGCCGGGTAGGTCGGACCCTGCACCTTCGCCACCACGCTGCCGAGTTGCGGCCACCCGCCGCTCGGGGCCGCCTTCTTCGTGTTCCGCCCGTTGAACACCTGGATGGCGTCGTGGTCCGCCTGGTTGCCCACCAGCGAGCGGATGACGGCGAACCTGTCCATCCGCTGGGCGATCTTCGGGAACGCCTCGCCGATCTTGATGCCGGTGACGGCGGTGGGGATCGGCCGCCACGGGCCGGCGATCTCGGCCGGGGCGTCCGGCTTCAGGTCGAACATGTCCTGGTGCGGCGGCCCGCCGACCAGATAGATGAAGATGACCGACTTGTTCGACGAGCGGGTGCCCGACTTCGCCTCAGCGCGGAGCAACTGCGGCAGGCACAGCCCGCCGGCACCGAGCGCACCGATTTGGAGGAAGCCGCGGCGGGAGGGTCGCATGGGTCCGAACTCGGGAACGTGGGAGGCTGGCGGGAACTTAGGAGTACCCCAAGTTCCTGCCGGCCGCAAGCGAATTACCCCCCCGCTACTTCCGCACTCGCAGCTCGTACACCCGGTCGTCGGTCTGCATGCCGGTCGGGTTCGCGCCGGTGAGCGTCGCCGTGCCGTCCTTTACGGTGTATGTGAGCGGCTTGCCGCTGACCGGGTCGGCCGGTACCGTCACCTTGACGTCCGCCAGCTTCTCCGGCAGCTTGCCGCCGTTCTCGCTGGCGTGCAGGCGGATCGCCTCGACGG
>JANNDF010000582.1:0-1961 GCA_031387445.1 Planctomycetia bacterium | reverse complement strand
GGACGACGTGGTGAGCGTCGTCCACGTTCTTGTACGCCTTCGGCTGCTCCTCCGCGAGGCCCTGGCGGCTGCTGCACATCGCGATCACCCCGCGGGCTTCCAACTCCTTGTCGATCCGCCGGCCGGCGGCGTCTGCCTTGGCGGCGGTGCGACTCATCGCCCGGCCCGCCCCGTGGCAGGTGCTGCCAAACGTCCGCTCCATGCTCGCCGCCCCGCCGACGAGCACCCAACTGGCCCGCCCCATGTCGCCCGGGATGATGACCGGCTGACCAGTCCGGATGAACGCCGGCGGCAACTCCGGGTGCCCGGCCGGGAACGCCCGCGTCGCCCCCTTGCGGTGGACCCACACCTTCTTCTTCTTGCCGTCCACCGTGTGCTCTTCCAGCTTGGCGATGTTGTGCGCCACGTCGTACAGCAGTTCCATGCCCAGGTCTTCCCAACTGCGGCCGAACACGGTGGCGAACACCTCGCGGGCCTGATGCATGAGCAACTGGCGGTTGCAGAAGCCGAAGTTGGCGGCGGCCCGCATCGCGGCGATGTACTTCTTGCCCTCCGGTGAATCGACCGGCGCACACGCCAGTTGACGGTCCGGCAGGGTGATGCCGTACTTCGCCGGGACGTTGCGGAAGGCGGCCAGGGCGTCGTCGCACACCTGGTAGCCCAGCCCGCGGCTGCCGCTGTGGATCATCACGCACACCTGATTCAACTCCAGCCCGAACGCCGCCGCCACGTCCGCGTCGGCGATCTGATCGACCACCTGCACTTCCAGGAAGTGGTTGCCGCTGCCGAGCGTACCGCACTGCTCGCTGCCCCGCTTGACGGCGTGCTTGCTCACCTCGTCCGGGTCGCCGTCCTCGATCCGCCCGTTCGCCTCAATGTGGCCCAGATCCCGAGGCACACCGAGATCCCGACCGACGGCGTAGCTCGCCCCGCGACCCATCAGTTCGCGGGTCTCCTGCTCGGTGAACTTGTACTTGCCCGTCCGCCCCACCCCCGCAGGCACGGTGTGGAACAACTCCTTCACCAACTCCCGCAGGTGGTGCTTCACGTCATCGAGGAACAGGTTCGTCTTGCACAGCCGCACCCCGCAGTTGATGTCGTACCCGACCCCGCCGGGGGAAATCACGCCGCCCTCGGCCGGGTCGGTGGCGCACACCCCGCCGATGCAGAAGCCGTACCCCCAGTGGATGTCCGGCATGGCCAGGCTCGCCCCCTGGATGCCGGGCAGGGTGGCCACGTTCGCCACCTGCTCCGGGGCCTGGTCCCCGCGGATCGACTCCATCAGCTTGTCGTTGGCGAAGATGAGGCCGTCCACCCGCATGTCCGGGCGATACCCCTTCGGGATCCGCCAGCAGCAGTCGTCCACCTTTTCGAGCGGCCCGGCAAAGGAACTTTTCATCTCAGAGTCCAGAGGAGCCACGGATGAACACGGATGACACGGATCAGGCAGAAATCAAGTTCTGTTCTGCCTCTGATCCGTCCTGATCCGTGTTCATCCGTGGCCGGATTTCAAATGTCAACAATGACCTCGGCCAGCCACCCGTCGGCGGTCGGCTCCACCTTCAACCCGTGGTAGGTGATGGCCTTCACCTCGCGGGCCAACTGGTGTCGGGCCGGGTCGAGCGGTTCGCCGTGGGCGGTCGCTGACAACCCGGTGTCAGTGACCGTCACATCGAACCGGCTGAACAGCACCCGGTTTTCGTCGGCGTACAGGTTCAACGCCCGTAGCCAGTCGAACAGCAGGTACTCGCGGTCGGTTCCAGTGACCGCGAACGGCACGGAGAGGTTCGGACGAACGGTCGAGATGTCGTCGGTCATCATGGTGAACAGCCCGACCGCCGCCTCGGTGAAGAGGGCGTTCAGGTCGGGGGCGGTCACCCGCAGGCCGAGATCGGCAGTGTGGTCGAACAGTTCGAACATGGGGGTATCCTAGGCGAACGGCGTGACGTGAGTACGCCGGT
>JANNDF010000577.1:0-2589 GCA_031387445.1 Planctomycetia bacterium | reverse complement strand
CCTCTCTGTCCGGGCCAACTGGCCACCTCTCTCCAGAGGATTTCGGATGCCCCGTTCGTTGATCGTCGGTGCGGTGTTCTGCGCAGTCGTTTCTGTGTCACTTGCTGCCGACACGAAGCCCTCCTTCACCGCCGAGCAGGTGAAGTTTTACACCGAACAGGTCGCCCCTGTGCTGAAGGCGCACTGCCTGAAGTGCCACGGCGAGAACCCGAAGAAGCTGAAGGGCGGGTTCGACATCCGGACGCGGGGGGCGGTGTTATCCGGCGGGGACACCGGGCCGGCGGCTGTTCCGGGCAAGACGAAGGAAAGCCTGCTGGTCGAGGCGATCAACCACACCAAGAAGGGGTACGCGATGCCGCCCGAGGGCGGCAAGCTGCCCGCCGCCGACATCGCCGTCCTGACGAAATGGGTGGAGCAGGGGCTGCCGGTGCCGGCCGATCTGATCGGCGAGGCGGTGGCCGAAGCGCCGAAGAAGAAGGAGTTCACCCCCGAGCAGAAGGCGTACTGGGCGTACCAGTCGGTCAAGCGGCCGGCTCCCCCGAAGGCCGACGTTCACCCCATTGATGCGTTCATCGGCAAGAAGCTGGAAGACAAGAAGTTGACCCCGCTGCCGGCGGCGGACAAAGCGACACTCGTCCGTCGGGCGTACTACGACCTGACCGGCCTGCCGCCGATGCCGGAGCAGATCGACGCCTTCGTGAAGGACGCCGACCCGAAGGCGAGGGAGAAGTTGCTCGACAGGCTGCTGGCCAGCCCGCAGTACGGCGAGAAGTGGGGCAAATACAGGCTGGACGTGGTGCGGTTCGCCGAGACGAACGGGTACGAGCGGGACGGCCCGAAGCCGAACGCCTGGCGGTATCGGGATTACGTCGTCCGCAGCTTCAACGCCGACAAGCCCTACGACCGATTCGTGAAGGAGCAGATCGCCGGCGACGAGTTGCCCAAGAAGAACGAGGACGACAACGACGGGGTCATCGCCACCGGCTACTTCCGCCTGGGCGTGTGGGACGACGAGCCGGCCGACCCGCTGCAAGCCAAGTTCGACGGGTACGACGACGTCGTGAGCATCACCGGGCAAGCCTTTTTGGGGATGACCCTCAACTGCGCCCGCTGCCACGACCACAAGGGCGATCCCATCCTGGCCGACGACTACTACAAGATGGTGGCCTTCTTCCGCGACATCCGCGAGTACAGCAACGACCGCAACGTGAAGTCCACCTCGAACCAGACCGACATCACGGCGTTCGAGCAGCGGAAGGTGTACGAGAAGGAGTTGGCCGAGCGGATGACGAAGCTGACCGAGTTGACCAAAGAGATGACGGCGATCGAAGACGCGGCCATCAAGAAGATGCCGGCCGAAGACCAGCGGGCGTCGGAGGGACTGGACCGCCCGCTGGTAGTGAAGAAGGTGCCGACGTTCCTGGCGGCGGACCAGAAGAAGGAGTACGCCGACCTGAAACGGCAGGCGGACGAGCTGCGGAAGAAGCCGGTGCCGGCCCAAGAACTGGCGCTCAGTGTGAACAACTGCGACCCCACCCCGCCGCCCACGTTCATCAATATCCGCGGCAACCCGCACGCCAACGGCGCCGAGGTGAAGCCCGGCTTCCCGACCGTGCTCAACCTGCCCGACCCGACCATCCTGCCCGTTACGAAAGGCACCAAGAGCAGCGGCCGGCGGACGGTGCTGGCGGACTGGATCGCCGACCCGAAGAACCCGATGACCGCCCGTGTGATGATGAACCGCCTGTGGCTGTGGCACTTCGGCAAGGGGCTGGTGCCCACCCCGAACGACTTCGGCAAGCTCGGCGAGCAGCCGACGCACCCCGAGTTGCTCGACTGGTTGGCGGCCGAGTTCGTAGAGGGTGGCTGGACCGTCAAGCGGATGCACCGGCTGATGATGACCTCGGCCGCGTACAAGCGGGCGTCCACGGCCGCGGCCGCGAACATGAAGACCGACCCGGCGAACGCCTACCTGTGGCGGTTCAACATGCGGCGGCTCACGTCAGAAGAGGTACGGGACAGCATCCTCGCGGCGAGCGGCGAACTGAACACGAGCAGGGTGGGCGGGCCCAGCATGTACCCGAAGCTGAGCGCCGAGGTGCTGGCCGGCATCTCGTTCGGGGACAAGAAGAACCACTGGCCGGACTCGCCGAAGGAGGAGCAGAACCGCCGCACGGTGTACGCCTTCGTCAAGCGGTCCATCCAGGTGCCCATTCTGATTAACCACGACCAGGCCGACACCGACAACAGTTGCCCGGTACGGTACACCACCACCGTGCCGACGCAGGCACTGGGCATGTTGAACGGCGAGTTCACCAACGAGCAGGCCGACCTGCTGGCCAAGCGGATGGCGACGGACGCCGGCCCGGACGTGGCGAAGCAGGTGGCCCGCGGCATCCGCCTGACCACCGGCCGCGTGCCGGCTGCCGCCGAAGTCGAGAAGGACGTGGCGTTCATTGCCAGGTTGAAGGAGAAGCACAAGCTGACCGACACGAAGGCGATGCAGCAGTACGCCCTGCTGCTGCTGAACGCGAACGAGTTCGTGTACGTGGACTGAACCGGGCGGTCTCGTAGGTCGGGCTGTGCCCG
>JANNDF010000522.1:0-8176 GCA_031387445.1 Planctomycetia bacterium | reverse complement strand
GTCGCAGGCTCCCGGCGATGACACGCTCCCCGAACTCCGCAGGCTCATCCATTCCAACTGCTCGTGCCCCGGCTCGCCTGCCCCCTTGTCGCTCGTAAGCTATCCGCACACCCTCCCCTCCGCCGCTCGTGCCGAGTTCGCCCCATGAGCTTGAGCCTGACGCCCGAACAGATCGCCGAGGTGCAGGCCGCGCGGTACAACGCGACCGTCACCCGCCTGCACCACATCCACACCGACCTGATGGTCCTGCGGGTGAAGCCCGACTTCCCCCGCCCGCAGTACCACGCCGGCCAGTACTGCACCCTCGGGCTGGCCAACTTCGAGCCGCGGGTGGTCGGCTGCCAGGAAGAGGTGCTCAAGCCGGAGGACTGGCCGAAGCTGGTCCGCCGCTCGTACTCCATCAGCCACGGGCTGTACGCCGACGGCACCGACGCCATCCGCGACGAGACGGCCGACGACTGGCTGGAGTTCTACATCGTGCTGGTGCGGGAGAACCTGGACGGGCGGGTGCCGGCGCTCACCCCGCGGCTGTTCGGCCTGCACGAAGGGAGCCGCCTGCAAGTGGGCGAGAAGATCGTCGGTCACTTCACGTTGGAGCCGGTGACGAACCTGACCGACGCGGTCGTGTTCCTGGGCACCGGCACCGGCGAGGCGCCGCACAACAGCATGACGGCGGAGCTGCTCCGCCGCGGGCACACCGGGCCGATCCTGAACGCCTGCTGCGTGCGGTTCGCCAGAGATTTGGGCTATCTCGACATTCACCGCCGGTTGGAAAAGCAGTTCCCGAACTACCGCTACCTGCCGCTCACCACCCGCGAAGTGACCGAGGGCGGGAGCAAGAAGTACATACAGGATCTGATCGTGAGCAAGGAACTCGACGGCTTCCTGGGTCGTCCGCTGGACCCGACCGCGTGCCATGTGTTCCTGTGCGGCAACCCGAAGATGATCGGCATCCCGTACAAAGACAAGGAGACCGGGTCGTGGCAGTTTCCGCAGCCGCTCGGCGCCATCGAGGCGCTGGAGCACCGCGGGTTCACGGCCGACAACCCGACGATCAAGGTGCACGGGAACGTCCACTTCGAAAAATACTGGTAAGGTTCGGGTGAACCCCGGCAGTGATGCCGGGGGTGGGGAGTCAGGCAACCCCCGGCATCACTGCCGGGGTTCACCGAGGTCGTACATGGCCGACACGGGTCAGATCATCGGCGGGTACAAGCTCCGCGGGCTGCTGCACACCGGCCGCGAGAGCCAGGTGTGGGAGGTGGTGGAGCCGACGAGCAACCGGCACTTCGCCATGAAGGTGCTGCTGCCTGAGTTCGCCACCGCCAAGACGGAGCGGAACAAGCTGTTCAACGACGCCGAGATCGGCATGAAACTGCGGCACGAGAACGTGGTGCATGTGGTGAAGGTGAGCCGGGCCGAGGCCAACCCGCACTTCATCATGGAGTACTTCGCCAGCGGGTCGATCCGCCGCCGCCTCATCTCCAAAGACCCGAGGGACAAAGAGTTCCTGAAGGTGAACGCGAAGAAGATCTTCAAGCAGACGGCCACCGGGCTGGCGTACATGAACGCGAGCAAGTTCGTCCACCGCGACGTGAAGCCGGACAACATCATGTGCAACGCCCTCGGGCAGACGAAGATCATCGACTTCGCCATCAGCGCGCCGCTCGAGTCCGGCTTCCTCGCCAACCTGTTCCGCAAGCGGAAGGCGCCGGAGGGGACCGTGTCGTACATGTCGCCGGAGCAGATCAAGTGCGAACTGCTCGACGGCCTCAGCGACGTGTACAGCCTGGGCATCACCTGGTACGAGGTGGTGACGGGGCGGGTGCCGTTCAAGGGGGCGAGCATCGGCGAGCTGTACCGCAAGCACTTCTCCGAACTGCCGGCCCTGCCCAGCCAGTACAACCCGGACGTGACCGACGAGTTCGGCGCCCTGGTGCTGAAGATGCTGGCCAAGAAGCGGGACGACCGGCCGAAGGGGTTCCACGAGGTGCTGATGGAGCTGCGGAAGGTGAAGGTGTTCAAGTCGGACAAGGCGGACGAGGACATGGACGCCGGCGGCATGATGTAAAGCAGGTTCACCACGAATCAGACGAATATAACGAATCCAGGCAGAAGACCCGAGCCGAAGCCGGTGATCGGTGGGTCTTCTGCCGTCTGTTTTTCCGCCCCTTGTTCTCTGTCTTGATTCGTCTGATTCGTGATATTCGTGGTGAATTCTTCTCTGGTGTCCTCGATGATCCCCACCCCGCTGCCGTTCGAGACCGACATCCACGAGATGGAACTGTCGCTGGCCAAATTGGAAGAGGCCTCCGGCGACGGAGAGGCCATCCGGCGGATGCGGTACGACCTGAACGACCTGAAGAAGCAGCGGTACGCCAACCTGTCCCCGTGGGAGACGGTGCTGGTGTCCCGACACCCGACCCGCCCGCAGACGTGCGACTACATCGACACACTGTTCGAGGAGTTCACCGAACTGCACGGCGACCGCGCGTTCGGCGACGACCGGGCCATCCGCACCGGGTTCGCCCGCGTGGACGGGGTGAAGGTCATGCTCGTCGGCCACCAGAAGGGGCGAAACCTGAAAGAGCGGCAGCAGTGCTTCTACGGGTGCGCCCACCCGGAGGGGTACCGCAAGGCGCTCGGCAAGATGAAGCTGGCCGCCAAGTACCGGCTGCCGATCGTGTGCCTGATCGACACGCCCGGCGCGTACCCCGGCATCGGAGCCGAGGAGCGCGGTCAGAGCCAGCTCATTGCCACCAGCATCCTCGAGATGACTCAACTGCCGACGCCCATCGTGTGCGTGGTGATCGGCGAGGGGGGCAGCGGCGGGGCACTCGGCATCGGCATCGGCGACCGAGTGAGCATGTTGCAGTACGCCTACTACTCGGTGATTTCGCCCGAAGGGTGCGCGGGCATCTTGTGGAAGGTGGCGAACGACGAGACCAAGCCGCGGGCGGCGGAGGCGCTCAAGCTCACTTCGACGCACCTGAAGAAGCACGGGGTGATCGACGAGATCATCCCGGAGCCGATCGGCGGGGCGCACCGCAACCCGCGGGAGATGACCAACACGCTGCGGGCACACTTGACCCGCCACCTCCGAGACCTGGCCGACAAGCCCATCCCCACCCTGCTGCAAGAGCGGTACGACAAGTTCCGCAAGATCGGCGCGTACCTGGAGGGGTGATCCGAATGGTATGATGGCATTGTTCCCTTGGGAGGCGTTGCGATGGGCGAGATGAACCTGCTCTCAATGATCGACGAGTTGAAACGGCAGAACCAGGAACTGCACGAAGAGAACGCCCGCCTGCGGCACGAGCGGGATATGGCGCGGGCGAACGCCGTCGCGCATCTCCCTCAAGGCACGCCCGAGGAGGAGGAGGAGATGCAACGGTTGATGGCGACGGCCGTGCCCCTGAACCTGAGCCAACTGATCGCCGAGTTCGAGGCGGAAGGGGGCGGCGATGGCGGCCGGTAACGGACAACCGTCGTACACCGTTTCCGTGCCGCCGTTCGTGCGGGAGAGGTTCCGGCCGTGGCTCGAACTCGCCCGTCGGGTCGGACTGTCCGCCGAGTACCTCGTCGATCTGAAGTTGCTTGACCGCCACTTGCACTACTCTCCGGTGGCTTGGGGTGACCCGCTGCGAGATTTGCCGAACGCGAAACTGAAAGTGTTCCGCGGGATGACCGATCACCTCATCGTCATTTACGCCGTCCACCTCGTGCAACCGCTCGTGTTCGTCCGCGAAATCGTCTTGCGGCCGGATCGCCCGCTCGGTCAAGCCGAATGCCGCCCCGCCCCTGGGGTGATACACGCGGTGGTGTCGGGCGGGGGCGGTGAGCGTTTCATTTCTTCGGCAACAGGTGGCCAATGTCACGTCGGCCGAGTGCGTGGCCCGCCACTATCCCCGACGGACGCTGTTCCAGGTGATGAATCACCGCCTCCCGCTCGGCACGTTCCGCCCGCCCCCCGCCCGCGCGCAAAAATCCCCCCAACGCGCCCAGCCTACATGGCGTTGGCGTATAGTGGCTGATGGGTCGATCCGCCCGTGCCGCTTGCGCCACTGCGCACGGACCATCCCCCGCGATTTACCTGAATCGTGCGCTTGCTACGGTCGGGTTCATCCGTCAGAATCGGACTCAAGACTCCGCCCGGCCCCCGAACAGCGCGAGGCCACGATCACACCATGAAACCTTTGGGCATCGTCCTGCTGTTCCTCAATCTGCTCGCCGCCATCGGGGTGTGGTACCTCGCCACCCAGTCGTGGGGCAACAAGCATGATCAGAACATCGCGATTGTGAAGCACGAGTTGGTCCTCAGTGGCATGCCGACGGACACCACCGGGCCGAAAGCGGTTCCGTCCAATCCGGAAGACACAATCAAGCTGTACAACCGCGAAATTCGGGCCAAGGTGCTCACCGACCACTTCGCCGGGGCCGCCCGCGGGGGCGACTTCGCTAACATGTCCGCCGTTCCGCCGCTGTCGGTGATGGCCGAAGTGGAGGACATGAAGAAGCAGTTCGAGGCGAAGGTGGCGGGTGCGGTCGCGCAGGGTGTGGGCGCCGACGCGGCCAAGATTCAGTACCTCGTCGGCGCTACGAACGGGGCCAGGCTGACCCCCGGTCCGCTCACCCTGCTGGCCGACGACTTCGAGGAACGGGCCGCCTTCCGCGAGTGGCTGGCCGAGGCCCAGCAGCCGAAGATGCCGAATGTGGTGACGACGGCCGAACTGCTCGACCTGGCCCGCTCCGCATTCGACGCCAAGTTCGCCCTCGCCATCGACAAACCGAACCCGACCACGGCCGAAGCGTACGAGAAGGCCAAACGGGACGCCCGCGCCGCCCGCGACGCGGCGTTCGACAAGTTCCAGCGGGCTCCCAAGGCCGCTGGTCAGGAACTCCTCCAAACGGGGTACCTGCAAGCCCAGAAGGATTACTGGAAGGCACTCGCCGCCAAGTCCGCGTCGCTGTCGGAGGCCGACCGCCGCCGTCGGGCCGCAGGGCTGCTGGCCGTCCTCGACACCTCCGCCGCCGGGCAGAAGCGGACGGCCCTGCTGGTCGGCCTGAACGACTACGCCACCGCCGTCCTCGACCGCACCCAGCGGCTGTCGTCCATGCCCGAGCGGTACGACCGCCAGGGCGAGAGCGAGTTGGCCAGCTTCGGCCTGATTTACAAGCAGCGGCTGAAGACCTCGCAAGACCTCGACTTCATGCTCCAGCGGCAACTGGACATCACCAAGACGTTCGCCGCCCAGGAGAAGGACGCCTCGGCCCAGGTGGTCACCCGCACCAAGCACCGTGACGACACTCAGGGTCGGGTGGACGACCTGGACAAGCGGGTGAAGACCGCGGCCACCGCCCAGGCGGATCTGGAGAAGGAGATCTTCTCCCTCCAGCAGCTCGTCGGGGCACGGTTCGACGAACTGTTCCAGTTGGAAGACCAGGTGTTTCGGGCCGAGAAACTGAAAGCGAACAAGTGACCGACCACCGCCGACCGCCCCCGCGAGGCCGCCGATGCTCACCTACTTGGGCAAGTTCCTGGTACTGCTGAACGCCTTCGCCGCCGTGGCGGTGCTGGCGTGGGCGGCGGCCGTCTACTTCACCCGCGTGGACGCCGCCGACGCGGTGGACACGTCCGGCGAGAAGCTGACGGAGAAAGTGAAGCGATTGCACGAGCGGGCGGTCAAGGTGCAGGCCGGGTACGCCCCCGAACTGGACGAAGTGGCCAAAGCCGACGCCCGGTTATTCGCCCTGCGGGGGAACATCGCCCGGCGGCTGGACCAGTCCGAGAAGGGCGTGTTCTACGACATCTACGGCCCCCGTGTCGCCGACCCGACCAACCCGAACGCCGTCACCCGCGTGGGCAATTACGTCTGGACCGACGACCCGGCCCGGCAGGTGAAAGCCCTGGACGGCAAGGCGTTGGCCGGCGTGGACCAGATGCGGAAGAGCCTGATCGACGAGCAGACGGCCGCCTCCACCCACATCGACGGCATCGAGAAGTCGGTCAAGGCGCTGACCGTGCTGAACGGCGACATCGACGGACTGAACGCCCGGTACGCCTGGCTGGACGAGCGGTTCAAGAAGCACGAGATCGAGGCGCCGGTGCTGGCCGACCTGCGGGTGAACTGGGAGAACCGCGGCGGGTCGCTCCAGCGCCGCCGCAACCAGCTCATCCTGCGGCTGGAAGACCTGAAGGGGTCGAAGGTGGGGGCGGTCCCCCTCACACCCGCCCCCAGCGGCCCGTCCGCCTTCACCGCCACCCCGAACAACAAGTAACCGCACACCTCCCGCCTCCCGCGGCCCGCACAGGAGTTCACCCCATGAACGCGCTCGGCAAAGTGCTCTCGGTGTTCGTGTTCCTCGTCTCGCTCGTGTGGCTCGGGTTTACCGCCGTCCTGTTCGCCACCCGCGCCGACTGGAAGGCGGAAGCGATCCGGGCGCAGAAGTCGTCCGAAGACGCCCAGAAGAGTGCCGACAGCCTGACCAAGCAGGTGATCGAGGAGCGGAAGTTGAACGACGCCCGCCTGTCGGCCGCCGACCAGAGCGTGATCGCCCTCCGCAAGGAGCGGGATGCGTTCGAGACCGAGTACCTGAAACTGAAGCAGTCGGTGGCCGACATCGCCAGCCAGACGCAGAAGCTCCAGCCGGCGGTGACCGAATACCAACAGGTGAACGCCAGCCTGCAGAAGACGACCGACAACCTGACCGCCCAGGTGAACACGCTCACCACCTCTCGCGACCAGGCGGTGCTCAAGGAGCAGGAGGCCGCGCGGCGGGCGACCGACGCCGCCCTCGCCTTGAAGGTGAACGAGAAGGCGCTCGAGGATCAGATGGAGAAGACCCGCGGGCTGCTGGAGCAGCGGCAGGGCGGGGCGGCCGAGGCCGACGCCGACTTCCGCGGCGACGTCATCTCGGTGGGTGAGGGCAAGAACCAGGACATTATCGTGTTCACCGGCGGGGCGAACGCCGGGGTGAAGGCGGGCAAGCGTTACGTCGTCACCCGCTCCACCGCCCCGTACTACATCGGCACCGTGACGGTCGTGAACGCCTCCGACGTGCGCATCTCGTCCGGCGTGTTCACCCCGGCCGCCGGGCAGAAGCTGGCCGGCGACTTCGTCCCCAAGAAGGGCGACATGGTGTCGTCGAACTGACGCCAACCGGCGAACCCCGGCAGTGACGCCGGGTGTGGTTGAACCGACACAGCACCCCCGGCATCACTGCCGGGCTTCACCCGCACGGCGAGGTCCGCCAATGGCCAAGAAGAAGAAGAAGAAAGCCAAGGACGACGACGAGAAGCCGAAGAAGGGGAAGAAGGCCAAGCCGGTGGAAGAGGAAGAGGAGGAAGACGAGTATTCCCCAGACGACGCGGCCAAACCGCGGCTCGACATCTACGTCGGGCTGAGCACCATCACCCTGCTCGTGCTCATCGGGGCCGCCGTCTTCTTCTACATGGATGTGGACGCCGCCAAGGGCAAAACGCCCCCGGCGGTGGCGGTGAACGTCGGCTCGCTCGACGGCCGCCCCGCCCCCGCCCCCCGCTAACCGGAGGTACGCCAGTGGCGCGAACCTACTCCGCCGACGCCAAGCCGCTCGTCAGCCGCGGGTACGGCAAGATCGTCGGGCTCACCCTCATGGCCATGCTCCTCGGCTTGGGCCTGATGCTCTACGAGATCTACGCCCCCACCGAACTCGGCGGGTACGGCGGCGCCGTGCAGGCCGACCGGAAACAGCCGGCGAAGGTGCCGGCCGCCCTGCCGCCGGCGGAGAAAGGCGGGCCAGTCGTGCCGCCCAATCCTAACCCGTGAGCGGCGTGTGCGCACACGAGCGGCCGGCGAGTGACAGCACTCGCCGGCCGTGTTCGTTTCGATCCGCCGGCCGCGCCTACAATTCCCGTGCGGACCTGTCTCCCCGGTTCGGGGCGGCCGCCGCAGTTCCCCGAGGTGACCCGTGAACGTGACGCTCGAATACTGCACCATGTGAGGGTACTACAGCAAGGCCCTCGGTCTGAGGGACACGCTGGTGGAAGCCCACGGTGATCGCATCAAGGACTTCCAACTCATCCCGTCGAAGGGCGGGTGCTTTGAGCTGAAGGTGGACGGCCGGGTGGTGTTCTCGAAGCTGAAGAGCGGCCTGTTCCCGAACGCCGAAGACATGGTCGAAGAGCTGGGCAAAC
>JANNDF010000422.1:0-12312 GCA_031387445.1 Planctomycetia bacterium | reverse complement strand
TCCGGTCGCTCACGCTCCCGGCTCGCCTTATTGGGGCACTGCCACCCCGTACTCAGTCGCGCAGTCGGTCAGCAATTTCCACGTGCCGTCCGGAATCGAGATGCCCGACTTGCTCCGCTCGGCCTTGCACTTCCGCTCCGGGTCGCCGGGTAGAGTGATCGACTTCTCCTCGGCCGTCGGGCACCCGCGGACGTACTCGCTCAGGGCGGTCGTCTGGCTCAAGAAGTGGTCCGTACCGCCGAACGCGGCCGGGTCGAACAGGGTGAACACGACCGTGTTGCCGACCCCCGCCAGCGGGTCACCGGGGTTACTGCACCGCCCGCCGCTCAGTCCGCCGCACAGCATGTCGAGCAGCAGACCCAGCCCGAACCCCTTGTACATCTGATCGCCGCCGAACGGCACGATGCTCCCGCGCGGGTCGGCATACAGCACGCCCGGGTCGGTGGTCGGCTTGCCCTCGTGATCGACCAGCCAGCCGGCGGGCGTCGGCTCCTTCTTCTGGAAGTGGACCCGCACCTTGCCCTCGGCCGCAGCACTGGTGCCGAAATCCAGCACCGCCGGGTCGCCGCTCGTCGGGCAGCCCAAGCAGATGGGGTTGGTGCTGATGCGGCCTTCCTTCCCGCCGGGTGGCGCGACCCGCCGCCCGGCCCCGTGCGAGTTCACCGCCGCGAAGAACGCCAGTTTCTCGGCCGCCGCCGCTTCCGCGTACTCGCCCAGCCGGCCGATGTGCCCGCACTGCCGCAGCGTCCCGCTCGCCACGCCGAGCGCCTTCGCCTTCGGGAACAGTTTCGCCAACAGCCGATAGGCTTGCACCTGCCCCAAGCCCCAGCCGCCGTCGGCCGCTACCACCGCGGGCGTTTCGTTCAGGATGGTGAACGGGGCGTCGGCCTTGTACTGCCCCGACTTGATGAACCCGACGTACTGCGGGGCACGCATGACGCCGTGCGAGTCGTGCCCGCACAGGTTGGCGTCCACGAGGCTGTGCGCCACCACTTTCGCGGAGTCGTCCGGCACGCCGGCGGCGACGAACAGCGAGCGGACGAACGCGGTGAGCGGGGCGGGGGAGAGCGTGGGCATGAGTCCGCATCCTGGTGAACCCCGGCAGTCATGCCGGGGGTGCAGAAATGATTAGTGTAACCAGCACCGACAGGCCGCTTGTTTTGACCACCCCCGGCATGACTGCCGGGGTTCGCCAGGAGTCCCCCATGCCCTTCACCGTCCGCACCGTGCCCGTGTCCGCCGCCGGCACGCACGACACCGCTTACGTTCTGTCCGACTCCGCCGACACCGTCCGCGCCGAGGTGTGGCCGGGGTTCGGGTTCAACTGCCTGCGGTGGCAGATTCGCCAGCCCGACGGCACCTGGGGGAACGCGCTGTACACCGCCCCCGACTGGGACACGAACCCGGTACCCACCCGCAGCGGGCACCCGATCCTGTTCCCCTTCCCGAACCGGCTGGACCGCGGCCGGTTCACGTTCGAAGGCAAGGACTACCAACTGCCGCTGAACGAGAGCACCGGCACGCACGCCATCCACGGGTTCACCCCGCGGACCCGCTGGCGAGTGGTCGGCGCCGGCAGCGAGAAGGGTCACGCCTTCGTGAGCGGGCAGTTGCAGTTGTCGAAGGACTTGCCGGGGGCGACGTGGCCGGGCGATTTCGTCATCACCGTCACGTATGAACTGCACCAGTCGGCACTGGTGGTTGATTGCCTGGTGGAGAACGTCGGCACCAGCCCGCTGCCGTTCGGCCTGGGGTATCACGCCTATTTCGCCATCCCCGATGTGCCCGACGCGACCGCCGACGACATGACGTTGATGGCCCCGACGGGCGAGTTGTGGGAGGCGAACGGCGGCATCCCGACCGGGCAGCGGCTTCCCGTGCCGGCGGAGTTCGACTTCCGCGCCGCCCACCCGATCGGCGGCACACACCTGGACACGCTGTACGCCACCGGCACCAAACTTCCCACCGTCTCGCGGCTGTCACACCCTCACTCCACGGGCACGCTGTACGTCTCCGCCCCGGCCGATTTCCGCGAACTGGTGCTGTTCACCCCGCCGCACCGCAAGGCCGTCGCCATCGAGCCGTACACCTGCGCGAGCAACGCGGCCAACCGGCCCGACGGCGGCTGGCGTGTGCTGCCGGCAGGCGGGCAGTGGGCGGCCGGGGTGCGGTACGAGTGGCGGGGTTTGCGTTCCTAGCCATTGCGAACTACTCTTCGGCGTCCGCCGGTGGCGGATTTCGCCCGAACCGAGAGTTTGAGGCCAGGACCGATGCCACTCTTCGGGTCGCCCCAGAAACGCCCGCCGACGGCCCCGCAGCCGGTTTCGGCGACTCACCGCGCCCCGGCCGACCGCTTCCTGGGCCAGAAGTTCCTGGGCAAGTACACGGCCGGCAAGTTCCTGGGCGAGGGGAGCAACGCCCACGTGTACCTGGCCGCCGACCACGCCGGGCGGCGGCAGGTGGTGGTGAAGCGGATCAAGGACGAGGCGGCAAACAGCCCGCGGTTCCGCCAGTTCTTCGAAGCCGAAGTGAAGAGCATGCGGCGGTTCAATCACCCGTACATCGTGCGGCTGATCGACGCCTCGCTCGACGACCGGTTGGGGCCGTGCCTGGTGCTCGAGTACATCAGCGGGGTGACCCTGGAAGACGTGCTGAAGCGGGAAAAGACGATGTCGCCGGATCGGGTGGGGCGGTTCCTCGGCCCCCTCGCCCACGCCCTCTACGCCGCCCAGTTGGGGGGCATCGCCCACCGCGACCTGAAACCGGCCAACCTGATGGTGACCGGCTACCGCACCGACGCCGAGAGCCTGCGGGTGATGGACTTCGGGTTCGCCGGGTTCACCTCCAAGCCGCACATCCAGTTGGCCGAACTGACCGGCGTGGGGCAGGCGACGGCGTGTGGCACACCCGCGTATGTGTCGCCGGAGATGGTCCGCGGGGACAGCACCGACGCGCGGGCGGACATCTACGGCGTCGGGGTGATGCTGTACGAGATGCTCACCGGGCACCTGCCGTTCGAGCAACAGAAGCTGGAAGACCTGCTCGAAGCGCACCTCCGCACCCCCCCGCCGCGGTTCGGCCGACACGGGTTCGGGCACATCCCGCCGGCCGTCGAGGCGACCGTACAGATCGCCCTGAGCAAGTACCCGAGCGAGCGGCAGCAGAGCATGAAGGAGTTGTGCGAGGGGTTCGGCAAGGCGGTCGGGTGGGACGTGTGGGGGATGACCGCCCCGGCCGGGTACAGCCACGAGACGACCGAAGAAGACGCCATCGACCTGGTGACGGCCGACGAACTGGTGCCCGCCGACCCGGCCATCGATCCGTATGTCCTGTCCGACCGATTCGAGGCGACGCTGCCGGAGAAGTTGGCCGCCATCAAGCTGCGGGGGTTCATCGAGGACGCCCACGGGCAGGTGGTGGAGAGCGAACCGGGCCTCATCCGCGTGCGGGTGGAGATGCCCACCGGGGCCGCCGACAACCCGCGGAGCGGCAGCCGCGTGCTCGCCTTCCTGAGCGGGGTGATGCGGACGCCGGCCGTGGCGAAGGGGCAAGAGCCGATCGAGATCGAACTGCGGATGCAGAAGCACGACCCGAACAAGGTGGTGGTGCAAGTGGCCTTCCGCCCGGTGCGGCCGTACCTGCCCACCGACCCGGAACACTGGGCCGGCCGGTGCGAGGCGTACTACAGCCACCTCCGCAAGTTCATCATGCCCGAAGGCTAACTGTCGGTCGGCGGAGTTGTTTCAGTTTCACCACTCCCCCCCACCCCTCCCCTGGCACCCGACGCGAAAGCATCCTGTCGTGGTCGGTCGACCGCTTGATGTCGGGCGGGGAACCCACCACTTCACCCCGGAGCGCGAGCGGGACGCCCGCGCTCCGGGTGAACCCTCCTGCCCTGGTCATTGCCACCACCCGCCCGGCGGGCGATAATGCCGGAGCGTTCCGCTCCCACGTCCGCACGGTTCCCGTCATGCCGATCGACGCCACCTGTCCCGCGTGCCAGAAGCGGTACAAGCTGAAGGACGAGTTGGCCGGCAAGAGCGTGAAGTGCTCCAACCCCGACTGCCGTCAGCCGTTCCCGGTGCCGGGGGCCTTTGCGGCGACGGCGAACGGCAAGCCGCCCGCGGCCAAACCGGCCGCCAAGCCGAAGCCGAAAACGAAGAAGGAGTTGGAGGCGGAGGCCGAGGCGCTGGCCGCCCAACTGTTCGGCGAGCAGCAGGAGGAGACGAAGGCGAAGGAGCGGACCATCACGGTCGAGTGCGTGATGTGTAACCACAAGTGGCCGGAGGTGGAGAGCAAGGCGGGCAAGAACGTCATCTGCCCGGAGTGCAAGCACCGCATGAAGGTGCCGGAGCTGAAAAAGAAGCAGACGGGCGACTGGCGGGACGCGACCGGCGGGCGGCGGTCGATGGAGAAGGGGCCGGAGCTGCCCAAAGATTTGGCCGAGCAGCAGATGCAGGACGTGAGCCTCAGGGCCCTGGAGGACGCCGGGGCGATCGAGAAACCGGAATTGGAAGCCCGGCCGGTCGGGTTCTGGATCACCCTGGCGGCGGTCATCTTGTTCGTCGTGGGGGGCACGGCCGGGGCGATCTTCTGGGTGATGAAGTCCAACGCCCAGGGGCAAGAAGATGTGGCGATGGGCGAAGCCCTGAAGGGGATGGACGAGTTGAAGGACGACGCCTCGCCGATCCCGAAGGACGACCGCCGGCTGATGCGGGCCAACCTGCTCATCGCCAGCGGCGAGTACCACGCCCGGCTGAACACCAAGGAGGGCATCAAGGAGGCGGTGAAGGCGTTCGCCGCCGCCCGGCGGGAGCTGGAAGCCGCGCCGAAAGCCCAACACGAGCGGGACGCCCTGTTCGCCGAACTGGCCGTCGCCCAACTGAGTTTGGGCGGCACCGACGAGCAGGTGAAGGACGAGGTGCGGGTGGGCTGGTCGTCGCAGGCGACCAAAGGCCCGCCGGTGGGGAACACGGTCATCGACTACGTGCAGACGGAACTCCGCCAGACGCTCAGCAAGTTCGCCGAGAGGGACGTGGACAAAGGAGTGCGGCTGTCGGCCGTCGCCCGGCTCACCCGCGAGTTGTGCAAGCGGGGGCACGCGGACATCCTGTTCGAGACCGTCTCACAGGCGTTCGCCACGGAGGACGCCGGCGAGGCGCAGACGTTCACCCTGCTGGTCGCCCTGCTGCACGGCGGGCCGGAGGACAAGATCCGCCGGCAGGCCGAACTGCTCCGCGACCAGTTGAAAGACCCGAACGTGCCGCTCCCGTGGCCGGCGGTGGCCTTGTTCGGCAAACTCGGCATCACCGACGTGGACACCAAGTCGAAGACCCCCCCGCCGGTGGCCGACGGCGCGCCGGTGTCGTTCCAGACGCGGCTGGCTTACTCCGCTCTGTACCTGACCCAGGAGAAGATTCCGGAGGCGGTGAAACTGGCGTCCGGACCACCGGGAACTGCGGCCGAACGCTTCCCCGCGATGGCCACATTGGCCGAACTGATGGCCGACCCGAAACCGCTGTTCGAGGAAGCGGCGAAGCAGTTGAAAGACGCCCAGCCCGGCTCGCGGGTCCACCTGTACCGACTGGCTCGGGCGGCGGCGGACGCCGGTGCCACGGACAAGGCCGAGGCGTTCGCCAAGGCGATCACCGACGACGGCCTGCGGGAGTGGGCGCTGGCCGAAGCGAACCGCGGCAAGTGGACCGCCAGCAAAGCGGTGGCCACCCCGACCGACCTGACCCCGCCGCCCGACGCGGGAAAGGTGAAGGCCGGGCACACGTGGGCCGCGATCCTGTTCGCCCGGCACAACGGGCGGGTGGGGGGCGACCGCGGGGCCGGCAGACAGTATGACGAGTGGGCCGACAAGAAACTCCGTTCGTTCGGGTACGCCGGCATGGCGTTGGGATTCCAGGACGGGAAATAAAGTACTCCGCACCCGCCGGGTGCGGTTGAGCCGAACCGCACCCGGCGGGTGCGGAGTACATTCACCGAGAACCCGCGTGAGCGAATCGCCGCCGCCCCGCTCGAAGGCCAAGCCGAAGAAGAAGCCGCCGCGAGCCGGCCTCGTCGGCCCGCTGTTCTCGTGGGAGTTGATCCGCCTGGCCCGCCGCGGGCAGGACGCCCGCGGGCGGTTCATCCTGGCCGTCGCCCTGTTCGCCATCCTCACCGCGTTCAGCCTCATCTGGTTCAACAACACGGCCCCGCTGGATTTGTTCTTCGGGGCCAGCCAGTCGCTCACCCTCCAGGAGTCGGCCGAGTTCGGCCACTCCTTCATCCTCACGTTCGTGTACGGGCAGATGGCCATTCTCGCCCTGCTCACCCCGGCCTACGCCGCCGGCGGCATCGCGGAGGAGAAAGACAAGAAGACGATGCCCTTCCTGCTGGTGTCCGAGTTGACCGACCGCGAGATCGTGTTCGGCAAGTTCTTCGGGCGGACGGTGTTCCTGCTCGGCATCCTGTTCGCCGGCCTGCCCATCCTGGCCATCACCCTGCTGCACGGGGGGGTGAGCTGGCAGTTCCTGGTGGGGGCGTACGCCGTCACCGGCGCCACCGTGGTGCTGCTCAGTGCCGTGTCGGCGTACTCGGCGGCGTCGGCCGAGACGTTCCGCGGCGGCCTGTTCCGGGCCTACGGCCTGACCGCCCTCATCACCCTCGCCGGGTGCGGGGTCGGCCCCTACGTCAGCCCGTTCGCCGTCATCGTGTACATGGACTTGAACGTGTCCGGCAACAACATGCCGCTGTTCTGGCTGTTGGCCATCGGCTTCCCCGCGCTCGAACTGATCGTGGCCGGGCTGGCCGTGTGGATGGCCGTGCGGGCGGTGCGGCGGATGCGGACGCAACTCACCCGCAAGTCGCCCAAGCCGCCGCCGTGGGTGAAGGAGAGGTACCGCGACGAGGACCGCGAGAAGGCGTACCTGGAGAAGCAGCGGCTGAAGCGGGAGGCGCAGATTCAGCGGGAGAAGGAGGAGCGGCACGAGCGGGCAGCGATGGAAGCGCAGATGGTGGAACTCCAGACGGACGACCACCCGCCGGCGGACGGGACCCCGAACGACGCCCCGGCCGACGGCGCGCCGAAGCGGCTGAAGGCCCGCCGGGTGGTGCCGAAGGCGACGGCCCTCCCGCCCCCCCCGCCGCCGCCGAAGCGAGAGCCGGAGCCGCCGAAGAGCACCGACCGCCGCTGGGACACGGAGAAGCGCGGCAACCGCAAGGGGTACCGCGACCCGAGCATGCACGCGGCGCAGAACCTGGCCCCCAAGCCGAAGATCGGCGACAGCGACCCGTTCTTCTGGAAGGAGAAGCACACCACCGGGCAGGTGAAGACGGAAGACGACGAGGCGATGAAGGGGATGATGTACCTGATCGGCGGGGTGCTCGGGCTGATCGTACTGGTGTTCCTCGGCATCTCCCTGCTGGCGATGATCAGCGGGAGCGACAAGGGGTCGGCGTTCGCCCGCTGGCTGCTGCTGCTGGCCGGCGGGGCCGGGGTGTTCGCCCACCTGCTCCAGATCGGCATGGCGGCCTGCGCCGCCATCTGCCGCGAGCGGCAACGGCTCACCCTCGAATCGCTGCTCACCATCCCCACCCCGCGGCGGGCGATCCTGTGGCCGAAGTGGCTGACCAGCCTGCTCCGCGGCTGGTGGTGGGGTGCCCCCTCCGCCCTGGTGGTGGCCATCGCCTTCCTCACCACCGACGCGGCCGTGGCCGTCGTGCCGGCGATCGTCTACCTGCTAGCCGCCGTGCCGTTCGCCGCCACCTACGGCCTGTGGCTGTCCGTGCGGTGTACGTCGGTCAACCGGGCGATCATGTGGTACCTGCCGGTGGCCGGCTTCCTCACCTTCTTCCCGGTCGCCATGTGCGGGTGGGCGACGGGCACCCTGTGGTGGTTCTGGTCGGCCCTCATCTTCACCGTCACCTGCCTGCTCATCGGCCTGACCTTCCTGTTCTGGACGCTGACGGTGAAGGCGTTCGACCACGAGACGATCCTGGGACCGGGCCGGAAATAGTTCCAGGTTCCAAGTTCCAGGTTCCAAGTCGCCTGGCGGCACCGGACAGCACCCCCCGTGCACATCAGTCGGCACAGCCTGGGGTGGGTTGTTTTCAACTTGGAACCTGGAACTTGGAACATGGAACTTGAATGAACCCTCGCCTCGCCCTCATCCTGTTCGCCCTGCTGGTGCTGGCCGCCGTCGGCGTGTCGGCGCTGCTGTCGTTCCGCGGCGGCACCCCGCCGGAGAAGGTGTGGGGCAAGCGGGGCGTGCAGGAGGGCGACTTCTCCCGCCCGCGGGCGGTCGCCATCGACCCGGCCACCGGGCACCTGTTCGTCGTCGATTTCACCGCCCGCATTCAGATGTTCGACCTGAGCGGCGAGTACCTCGGCCCGACGTGGACCACGCCCGACTTCCGCAACGGCCGGCCGAGCGGGCTGAGCATCGACCGTGACGGCCACCTGCTCGTGGCCGACTCGCACTACCACTGCGTGCGGATCTACGACCACGCCGGGAACGAGTTGAAGAAGCTGGGCGGCGAGGCGGGGAACAAGCCGGGGCAGTTCGGGTACGTGAGCGACTGCGTGCAGGACGCCGAGGGCAACTACTACATCTCCGAGTTCGGGCAGAACCAGCGGATCACCAAGTTGGACGTGAACGGGAACTTCGTGGCCTGCTGGGGCGAGCAGGGCACCGGGCCGTCGCAGTTCAACCGCGTGCGGGCGCTGGCCATCGGCCCGGACGGGTTGCTGTACGCCGCGGACGCGTGCAACCACCGCATCCAGGTGCTCACGCGGGACGGCGAGTTCGTGCGGGAGTTCGGTTCGCCCGGCACCGAACCGGGGCAGTTCCAGTACCCGTACGACGTGTGCTTCGGCCCCGGCGGGGAACTGTACGTGGCGGAGTACGGCAACCAGCGGATTCAGAAGGTGACGCCGGACGGGAAGAGCCTGGCCATCTGGGGCAAGCCGGGCCACGCCCCCGGCGAACTGAGCAGCCCGTGGGCCGTGGCGGTGGACAAGCAGGGCCGGGTTCACGTCATCGACACCGAGAACCACCGGGTGCAACGAGTGCGGTTTTGACCGGCCGAACTTCGCCTCCACACGACGCCACCGAACAGTTAGACTTGCCCACCCGACAGGAGGTCGAGCGATGGGAACGCGACGGGTTCATTACACCGAACTGGCTCCGGCGGCACCGACCAGCCTGCACGCTCTGGAGGCGGAGACGTACCGGCGGGTGGTCGGCCGGCTACTGGCCGAGGGGCACGCGGGAGAGTTCGTCCTCATTCAGGGAGACGACATCATCGGCTGCTGGCCGACCCGGAAGGAAGCGCTGCTCGAAGCCTTCCGACGCTTCCGCGAGGCTCTGTTTACGGTCGACGAGGTGAAGGAGTGGCACGACACCCTGACGGTACACGAGGCGAATCCGTGGTACGACACCTGGGTCGTCAGTGATCGGGGGCGAGTGAGACGGGACCAGGCCAGCGCACCTTCGCGACTTCGACCGGCCGTGTCTGTCTCCAGCGGGTGACCTGCGGGCTGGACGGAGGCGCGACGGGGGTGCTCGCGTCCGGACGGTGCCGGGTCTCAGCGGACGGGCCGGTGGAAACGTTCACTCCGGGGAACTGATCCGCCTGCACCTCCCCCCGCCGTGCGGTAGAATGGCCGCACCGCCCGCGGAGGTCGATCGTTGAGCACCGCCCCCGACATTCTCGATCTGATCCCGGCCGACCCGCACGCCGACCGCAGCCTGCCCACCGCCGCCCCGAAGATCGCCAACGTGAGCGGGCGGCTGGGCAACCCCGTGTCGAACCAGATCACCGCCACCGTCGGCTCCCCGTGGCAACGCCGGCTGGCGAAGGCCGCACTGCTCATCCCGAAAATCCGCGACTTCGAGAGCCGCTTCCTCACGCTCAACGACGAAGACCTGGCCACCTGTAGCAAGGCACTCCGCGGCCGCACCCGCGGCGGGGCGAACCTGGACAAGTTCATCCCCGAGGCGTTCGGGCTGGCGTGCGCCGCCATCCGCCGCACCCACGGGTACCAGCCGTTCGACGTGCAACTGGCGGCCGGCATCGTCATGCACTACGGCGGGCTGGTGGAACTGGCGACCGGGGAGGGGAAGACGCTGTGCGCCATCGCCCCGGCGTACCTGAACGCGCTCCCCGGCAAGGGCGTCCACGTCACCACCGTGAACGACTACTTGGCCAAGCGGGACGCCGAGGAGATGGGGCCGGTCTACCGCCTGCTCGGGCTGAGCATCGGCTGCCTGCAACAGAAGATGGAAGACTCGGCCCGGCAGGCGGCGTACAAGTGCGACCTGACCTACGGCACCGGGTCGGAGTTCGGGTTCGACTTCCTGCGGGACCGCATGAAGCTCCGCGGCGGGCAGGCCCACACCTCGCCGTTCTGGACCGGCTGGATCGGCGGGGGGAACAAGCAAGACCCCCGCTGCCAGCGGGCCGAGACCCCACTCAACTACGCCATCGTGGACGAGGCCGACAGCATCTTCATCGACGAAGGCCGCACCCCGCTCGTCATCGCCAACCCCACCCGCCCGGCCACCGAAGAGGAGCAGGTGGTGTACAAGTGGGCCGACCGGGTGGTGAAGGAGCTTCAGCCGGGCACGCACTTCCGGGTGGACCTGAAGAAGGACAAGGCCGAGCTGACCGACGAGGGCAAGCAGACGGTGCGGTACTCCAACCCGCCCAGCGGCAAGCACGCCCACGCCATGGACAAGCTCATCCAGCACATGGAAAAGGCGATCATGGCCTACCACCGCTTCCGGCGGAACGAGCACTACTACATCTCGGACGAGAAGAAGGTGGTGATCATCGACGAGCGGACCGGGCGGGCGATGCCCGACCGCCACTGGCAGGACGGCCAGCACCAGGCGATCGAGGCGAAGGAGGACGTGCCCATCACGCTGCAATCCGAGCACGCGGCGCAGGTGACGTACATGAACTTCTACCGCCTGTACAAGAAGCTCGGCGGCATGTCCGGCACGCTCCTGCCGAACTTCTGGGAGCTGCGGGCGGTCTACCGCCGGTGGACGACCAAGATCCCCACCAACCGGCCGATCAAGCGCGAGCAGATGCCGGACGCGGTCTACCCGACCGAGCAGGCGAAGTTCATCGCAGTCGTGCAGCAGATCGCGAGTATGGTCGCCCAGGGGCGACCGGTGCTCGTCGGCACGCGGACTGTGGACAAGTCCGAAGCGCTTTCCAAGCTGCTCACCGACGCCAGCATCGAACACCGCGTGCTGAACGCCCGGCAGGACAAGCAGGAGAACGAGATCGTCTCGCAGGCCGGGCAGCCGGGCCGGGTGACGGTGGCGACGAACATGGCCGGCCGGGGGACGGACATCAAGCTCGGCACCGGCGTGGCCGCGGCGGGTGGGCTGCACGTCATCGGCACCGAGCGGCACGACGCCGAGCGGGTGGACCGCCAGCTCGCCGGCCGTGCCGGGCGTCAGGGCGACCCCGGCTCGTGCCAGTTCTTCCTGTCGCTCGAAGACTTCCTGCTCGAAGGGCTGGGGAAGAAGGCGGCCGAAGACCTGGCGAAGCTCGGCCGGGAGGGCGGCAACCGCAACTGGCAGAGCTTTCTGCCGCTGTTCAAGCAGGCCCAGAAGCGGCAGGAGCACAAGCACCGCCGCCAGCGGCTCGACCTGATGAACTACGACAAGCACCGCCAGGAGCAGCTCAGCGACCTGGGGGCCGACCCTTACGTTGATTAACCGACACAAGACAGGAGACACGGGACACGAGAAAGCGGCGCTGTATTCGTCGTGGAGGCGGGTGATGGCGGAACCCAGTGAGTACTACACCCACCCGATACTCGGCACCCTCGGCTGGCTCCCGGAGTTCGGGCACTGGTTCACTCAACTACGGTTGCCGTCCGACGAATGGCTCGATGTCATCGTGGACCACAGCGACTCCGAACGGTTTGAGTTCCTACCTCGTGCCGCCGAGTTGTTTCGGTGGGCATTTGAAAACGAGCAGCGGATGCTCGGCGACTCCATCCGTGCCGAGTTGTTGGAGATGTACAACGACACTTGGCGGCAGGGCGATGAGCCGGCACTGAGTGAAGACGAATTGACAATGCGCTTGGAGTGGACACTTCTCACCGTGAGCGCGAGTGAGATTGTACCGGTCGAATTCGGCTACCACGCGGGCGAACTGTTTGGCGGGCACAGTGTCGCGGTCGAGGTGGACGCAGAATTGAGATACCGTGACGTTGACCTGCGTGGGTAACGTCGGCGGGATCAACGGCCACGCTCGCCAATCACCGACCTGTTAGCCCGACGCGCGAGCGAGGGGCCAACC
>JANNDF010000414.1:0-1370 GCA_031387445.1 Planctomycetia bacterium | reverse complement strand
CCCAACCTTTTGATGGGGGTAAACCGCCCGGTTTGCGGCCTGTCGGGCGGGGTTCTGCCCCCCCCGGGCGCGCCAGCCACCGGCGCGCGCAGCCCTGGGAACGTCGGCGAGATGGGAACCGCCCTGAAGGGGCGGATTCCGGGCGAGGGAATCCGCCCCTTCAGGGCGGTCAGCGTTCTACCCCGTTGGGGTTGCGCCCTCACCCCATGCGGCTCTTCAGTTCGGCGTCCACCGCGTCGAGGTACTCGTCGGTGGTCAGGTACGGCGCTTCGGCGTCGATCAGCACGGCCAGGTCTTTGGTCATCTTGCCCGATTCCACCATGTCCACGCACACCTTCTCCAGCGTCTCGGCGAACTTCACCACGTCCGGGGTGCCGTCCATCCGCCCGCGGTAGATCAGCCCACGGGTCCAGGCGTAGATGCTGGCGATCGGGTTGGTGCTGGTCTTCTTCCCCTTCTGGTGCTCGCGGTAGTGGCGGGTGACGGTGCCGTGGGCGGCCTCGGCTTCCACCGTCTTGCCGTCCGGGGTGGTGAGCACGCTGGTCATGAGGCCGAGGGAACCGTACCCCTGGGCCACCGTGTCGGACTGCACGTCCCCGTCGTAGTTCTTGCACGCCCACAGGTAGCCGCCGGTCCACTTCATGTTGGCCGCCACCATGTCGTCGATCAGGCGGTGCTCGTAGGTCAACTTCTTGGCGTCGAACTTGTCTTTGAATTCGGCGTCGAACACTTCCTGGAACAGGTTCTTGAACCGCCCGTCGTACACCTTCAGGATGGTGTTCTTGGTGGACAGATACACCGAGTAGTCGCGGCCGAGGCCGTAGTTGAAGCACGCCCGGGCGAACCCGCGGATGCTGTCGTCCTGGTTGTACATGGCCATCGTGACGCCCGCACTCGGGGCCTTGTACACTTCTTTCTCGATCACCGGCCCGCCGTCCGCCGGGGTGTATGTCAGTTTCACCGTGCCCGGCCCGTCGAACTTGATCTCGCTCGCCTTATACTGGTCGCCGAACCCGTGACGGGCGACGACCACCGGCTTGTCCCAGTGGCTCACCAGCCGCGGCACGTTGGCGCACACGATCGGCTCGCGGAAGATGGTGCCGTTCAGGATGTTCCGGATGGTGCCGTTGGGCGACCGCCACATCTGCTTCAGGTTGAATTCCTTGACCCGGCCCTCATCCGGCGTGATCGTGGCGCACTTCACCGCCACGCCGTGCTGCCTGGTGGCGTTGGCCGAGTCGATGGTGATCTGGTCGCCGGAGGCGTCGCGGGCCTCGATGCCGAGGTCGTAGTACTTCAGGTCGATGTCGAGATACGGCAGGATCAGCGTCTCGCGGATCTTCTGCCAGATGATCCGCGTCATCTCGTCG
>JANNDF010000385.1:0-6042 GCA_031387445.1 Planctomycetia bacterium | reverse complement strand
ACCCGCGCTTCCGCTGCATGTACGACACCTTCCACGCGCACATCGAGGAGAAGAGCCAGGCGGCGGGGGTGGCGGCGGCCAGGTCGGGCAGCGCCCGCCCGAACGCCTCGATCACCAACCAGCCGTCGTACCCGGTGCCCTTGATCGCCTTGAACGCCTCCTCCCACCGCACCTGACCCGTGCCCGGAATGCCGCGGTCGTTCTCGCTGATGTGCACGTGCGCGAACGCCCCCGTCGCCGCCGCCACCCCCGCCGCCTGGCTCTTCTCCTCGATGTGCGCGTGGAAGGTGTCGTACATGCAGCGGAAGCGCGGGTGATCGACGCTCTTCACCAGCGCCGCCGCGTCCTTCGCCGTGGTCAGGAAGTAGCACTCGAAGCGGTTCAGGTACTCGATGGCGAGCGTGAAGTTCGGCACCCCCGCGGCGAACTCGGCCGCCAGCCGCAACACCTCGGCCGCCCGCCCCTTCTCATCCGCAGTCGGGCCGCTCCCGCTGAACACGCCGAGCGGCGAGTGGTACGGCCCGCACATGGCCACGCTGCCGAGAACGTGGTTCATCTCGATCGCCCACTTGAGCCGTTCGACCGCCGCCGCCCGCACGCTCGCGTCCGGTGAAATGGGGTTCGCTTCGGGCGTCATGATGGTGACGGTGCTGCACGCCAGCCCTTGCTTGTCGAGTTCGGCCCGCAACTCCTTGTACTGTGCGGCCTCCCCGCCGAAGAGGGGGATTTCCACCCCGTCGAACCCGGCCGCCCGGATCTTGCCGATGACGGGGTAGTGTTCGGCGGTGATCGATCCGGACCACAGCAGCAGGTTCATGCCGACTTTCATGACTGGCCTCGGCGGGAGGGGGTGAACGGCGGCATTGTCCGGCGGGGTCGAAGGTGTGGCAAGGGTGCGGGCGGATGTCTTCATCCTCGCCGCGAGCGTGCGAGCGGATCTCGGACCCACCCGCGGGGCGAGTGGAACACTCTCCCGGCACGCCCGGTACAGCCCGCGCGTCCGGCACATCCGCCCCGGCTGTCCCCGAATCCGCCGGTTCCCGTCTCCCACCCCCGCCCGCCGGCGCGGTAAGGTAGACGGCACGCCCCACCCGGAGCCGTCCACCATGCGGTTCGCTCTGCCACTCCTGTTGCTCGGGCTGGCCGCCGGGCCGGCGTTCGCCCAGGGCACCGCCGCCCGCGCCGCCACCCCCGAGGTCGCCGCCCTCGACCGCCTCGGGCTGAAGGCCGACTGGTCCACCTTTGTGCCCGTGCAGCACCGCCAGGACGGGGTGGCCCGCGTGCAGGCGGTGGACGCCGCCCAGGTGTTCGTGCAAACCAAGGGCGGGCTGCTGGTGGCCCTCGACGCCGGCACCGGGCGGGAGTTGTGGAAGTTCAAGTACCCGGTGGCGTTCGCCGACGGGTTCGCCGTCGGGGTGAGCGAGCAGTTCGTGTACTCGGTGAACGTGGCCAAGCTGTACTGCCACCAGCGGTTCACCGGGGTGTTGGAGTTCGACTTCAACCTGCCCGAGGCACCGTCCGCCGGGCCGGTGACGGACGGCGACCAGATGTACGTCACGTTCACCAGCGGGAAGGTGGCGTGCTACGACCTGCCGCCGTCGTTCCACACGTCGGCCGCGGCCAAGAGGAAGCGGGAGGAGGATCGGAAGCAGCGGATGAACGAGGGGGTGGGCGGGTCGCTCGGCGGCAGCCTGACCGACGGCGTGGCCGACCGCAGCGGCGGCCGACAGTTCCCGACCGTTCCACCGCAGCCGGAGTTCGAACGGTTCGCCGTGCCGCCGTCGTACTTCGCGTCCGGGTTCGGCGGGAGCAACAACCAGCCGACGTTCTCGGTGGCCGCCCTGCAACAGGTGACCCCGCCGTACTTCGTCGGCGGGCTGAACAAGGTGGTGTCGGTGGCCATGCTGCCGAGCGTCCATCAGCCGTACACCTCCCGCCCGGACTACCTGACGTACAACCAGCTCACCCCGTCGGTGGTGATGATGCCGCCGTCGGTCGCCCGCCTGTTCGAGCTGACCAACCTCCGCCCGCCGGCGTTCAAGCCGAAGCTGCGGTGGATCACCGAGACCCACGGGAAGGTGTACGCCGAACCCATCTTCGTGCCCGAGTCCAGCCTGTCCGCCCCGCGGCTGTGGATCGCCGAGGACGGCAACTACCTGCAAGCGGTCATCCGCGACCGGGCCGACAACGAGAGCGCGCAGCAGGTGTGGAAGCTGGCGGCCAACACCGCCGCCGGCATGGGCGGGCCGTACTCGTTCGCCAAGAACCAGGCGCTCGGCTTCCTCCCCCTGACCGACGGCCAGGTGCTGGCGGTGGACCTGTTCGGCGGCAGCCAGCAGTCGCCGCGGTTCGAGTTCCGAACCAACGTGGGCGGCATCCTGAACCGCAAGCCGCTCGGCGCGGCCGACGGGGTGTACGTGGGCGGCGACCGCTCCGGCACCGCCCGCATCAACGTGAAGACGGGCGACGTGGACTGGCGGACGGACGCCGAGGTGGACCGCATCGTGGCCGTGGGCGACAGCTACGTGTTCGCTCGCGACCGCCGCGGTAACCTGCTGGTGTACTCGAAGGGGAAGGCCGACCCGAGCACCCTCATGGCCCGCCCGCTCGGCACCCTGGCGGCCGAGGCGTTCGACGTGATCGTGGCGAACGACACCACCGACCGGGTGCTGCTGGCCGCCAACAACGGGCTGGTGGTGTCCCTGCGGGAGGCGAACGCGAAGGCGAACAAGCCGAAGCTGATCATCCCGGCCCTGCCGCCGGATCTGGGCGGTGTGGGCGAGGTCAAGCCGGAAGAGAAGAAGCCCGACGACAAGAAGCCGGAAGACCCCAAGCCGCCGGAAGAGAAGAAGCCCGAAGAGAAGAAGTGAACATCGGAAGTAGTAAGTGGGAAGTGGCAAGGAGCAAGTGAGGACAGGGGGCTGTCTTCACTTGCTCCTTGCCACTTCCCACTTGCTACTTCGGCTTTGAATTCACGCCTTCGCCGCGGGCGGGTTCAGCTTCGCCGCGTGCGCCGTCTGGTGCTTCTTCTTCCGCTCCTGCTCGGCCTGCTCCTTCGAGTACAGGACCAGCCCGGTGCCGACCGCCACCAGCAGAATGCCCACCCAGAACAAGAGCGGTGGCGAGTTCCACTCGAAGTTGGCCCATCTGCCCGGCTTCGGGTCCCAGAAGCTGGCCAGCAGGGTGTTCACGATCGGTGCGATGCTGAAAATGAGCGGCGCGATCAGGATGCGGTACTTGTTCAGTTGCGCGTCCTTGTCCGCGTCGAGTGCCGAAATCTGCGACTGGATCGCTTCCTTCTCGGATTCCGGTGCGTCCGCCTGCTTCTGCACCAGCGCCGCCTTCTCCGCCTTGAACTCCTCGCCCCCCGCGCCCATCGCTTCCTTACTGGCGAACACCACGCAGATGGCCCCCACCGCCCCCATCACCCCGGCCAGGCTGGCGAACACCAGTCCGTTGGAGGTCAGGTTCACGTCCTCCCGCTGCTGCGTGTTGGTCAAGAAGATGATGCCGGGGATGACGATGGCCAGCACCAGGTAGGCCGCCCCCACACACATGATGGCCGCCAGCCGTGCGCCGGGCTTCCCGCCCAACTCACTCCCGCCGAAAAAGATGATCGGCACATAGGTGCCCCAGCTCAGCCCGGCCAGGATGACGTAGCCCCACCACGGAATCGGAATGTTCATCGGTCGCTCCGGATTACAGTTTCACTCGGAGATGGTAGTCGGCGGAGGGGGTGATGTCGCCCCTGCGGGGAATACAACCCCTACACCCCTGTCTTGCATACGGTGCCGCCATGCTCCCGCTCCTGCTCGCCTTCTCACTCGCCGCCCCACCCGATACGAACGTCGTCATCCGCAACGCCTCGATCCACGACGGCAGCGGGGAGAAGCCGGTCGTCGGCGACGTTCACATCGTCGGCGACCGCATCAAGGCGGTCGGCAAGGTCGGCAAGATCGACGGGGCGAAGGAGATCGACGGCACCGGGCTGGTGGTCTGCCCCGGCTTCATCGACCTGCACACGCACTGCGATTCCGGCGTGCAGAACAAGACCACACGGGCGAACAAGAACTACGTCACGCAGGGCTGTACCACGGTCGTCACGGGCAACTGCGGGAGCGGGCCGGTGGACGTGGCCGCGTACTTCAAGAAGCTCGACGAGCAGGGCATCGGCACGAACGTGATCCACCTGGCCACGCACAACGACATCCGCGAGAAGGCGATGGGCAACGAGAACCGCAAGCCGACGAGCGAGGAGCAGGCGAAGATGGAGGAACTGGTGGACAAGGCGATGACGGACGGGGCGTGGGGGCTGAGCACCGGGCTGATCTACAACCCCGGCACCTACTCCGAGACGGAAGAGATCATCGGCCTGGCCAAAGCCGCTGCGAAGCACAAGGGCATCTACGCCAGCCACATCCGTGACGAGAGCGGCGGGCTGCTGGTCGCCATCGAAGAGGCCATTCGCATCGGCAAGGAGAGCGGCTGCCCGGTTCACATCTCGCACATCAAGGCGAGCGGGAAGGCGGCGCACGGCACCAGCGGGAAGGCGGTGGAGGTGATCGAAGCGGCCCGCAAGAAAGGGCAGACGGTGACGGCCGACCAGTACCCGTACATCGCCAGCAGCACGTCGCTGAAAGCGACTGTCGTGCCGAGCCGCTACCGCGAGGGCAGCGCGAAGGAGTACGTCGCCCGGTACGACGACCCCGTGACCGGGCCGAAGCTGAAGGCCGACATCGAGAAGGCGCTGAACGGCCGGGCCGGGGGCAAGAGCATTCAGATCGCCCGGTACGCGAAGAACACGAAGTGGAACGGCAAGAACATCGCGGCGATTGCCGAGGAGGAGAAGAAGGAGCCAATCGACATCGTGCTGGAGATCGAGAAGAACGGCGGGGCACAGATCGTCAACTTCGGGATGAGCGAGGAGGACGTGCGGGTGTACATGAAGCAGCCGTGGGTGGCGACGGCGTCCGACGGCGGGGTGCAGACGCCCGGCGACACCGTGCCGCACCCGCGGAGCTACGGCACCTTCCCGCGGAAGATCGGGCTGTACGCGATCGAGGACAAGGTGGTGAGCCTGGAACACGCGATCCGCAGCAGCAGCGGGCTGCCCGCCGACATCCTGAAGCTGACCGACCGCGGCTACCTGAAGGCCGGGTACGCGGCCGACGTGGTGGTGTTCGACCCGAAGGCGTACCGCGACACGGCGACGTTCGAGAAGCCGCACCAGTACGCCGCCGGGCTGAAGTGGGTGTTCGTGAACGGCGTGGCCGCGGTGGAAGACGGCAAGCACATGCCGGAGGCACTGGGCGGCAAGGCATTAAGGCATGGGAAGTGAAATCGGTTAGCCGCGAGCCAACGGCGAGCGCGAGGGTATCTGAGATGGGCCTCTTTTACACCAACATGACCGTGTACGGCACCTCGCGTGACGCTGTCTTGGCCTTCCTTCGCAACGTGGATATACCTGCATTCGTCAGCCCGGAGAGGGATGGGTACACGGTCGTGTTCGAGCGGGGACTGGATGAGCAAGACCCGATGGCGATTGAGACTCTCGGCTGCTTCCTCACCGAGGAGTTGGCTTGCCCGGCGTTGACCGCCGTACTGCACGACGACGATGTGCTGTACCTGTGGCTATTCCAGAACGGGAAACTGCTTGACCGCTACGACTCCTCCCCGGCGTACTTTGACTCGACCTCCGATCATCGCCCGCCCGAAGGTGGTGACGCCCAACTGATCTGCGGTGCGTTCGGTCGGTTTAATCGGTGGCCGCGAGTCGAACACCTCTTGCGGGCTGACCTGCTCGAAGGCGAGTTACCAGAAGTTCGCGGCGAGCAAGAGCGCCACGTTGCTATCGCCGCCGAACTCGGCCACCCGTTCTACGTCGCTGGTCTGGGTTACTCGGCCATCGCCGGTGGATATGTCGCGGAGGAATATCGGGGCATCGTGTTCGAGGCGGTGAAGGGTGACCTGGGTGGGTCATGATCGTAGGCGGCAGACGAACCACCCCCACCTCTCCCCTGCGGAGCGGGGGAGAGGTCGGAT
>JANNDF010000253.1:0-6555 GCA_031387445.1 Planctomycetia bacterium | reverse complement strand
AATACGCGAATGGATTATATGAACTTTCAATCATTGGCAACAATGCCGGTACAGCCGCTGGGTTGCTAGAAGTCAAGACCACATGTGGAGCTGACCGGGTCGCAGACACGTCCGACGATGAAGTCCACCATGTCCGAAATCGACTGCGGGAGCGTGTAAAAGGCCGGCATCGCCGGCAGCACCACCGCCCCCGCTTCGGCCACTGCGAGCAGATTCCGCAGTTGGATGACACCGAGCGGCGTCTCCCGCGGCACCAGCACCAGTTTCCGCCGCTCCTTCAGGTGAACGTCGGCCGCACGATGGATCAGATTCTCCCCGACCCCGTGGGCGATGGCCGCCACTGTGCCCAAACTGCACGGGCAGACCACCATCCCGGCCGTCAGGAACGACCCGCTGGCAATACCCGCCTGGAAGTTCCGCACGTCGTGGTAGTGCAGCCGGCTCAGATCGAGTCCGACCGCAGCAGCTCCGAGGAGCAACGTCGGATCGAAGTGCTGAGGTAGCAATGGGATCGGCTCGCCGAGTTCGCGCTCGAACACTTCGCCGGCGGCCGGGCTGATGACCAGGTGCACCGTCCGCCCGGCCCTCAGCAGCACCTCCAACAGCCGCACGCCGTATCGCGACCCGCTCGCACCGGTGATAGCCAGAACAATATCCCCGGTTGCCATGGGGCTGCCCCTTTCGCTGCCGCCGGATGGGTGGCACAATCACAGCATAGGTGCGAGGCCGACTCATGTTCCGCGCGTTCCCGCTGCTTCTTCTCCCGGCCACCCCGTTGCTCGCTCAGCCGACGGGGCCGTCGGGCAACTGGCCGATGGACGAGATCACGTCCAAGTACGGCGGCATCTATCGCGGGCTGATTCTGGACGAAACGCCGGACGGGGTGAAGTTCCGCATCGTCCGCCGCCCGCCCGGTCGCCCGACGGTCACGCTCACCACCACGTTCACCACCGCCGAGACGGAGAAGCTCACCCGCCTGGGTGACGACGACCGCAAGAAACTCCGCGAGCGGTTGGCCGCCCTCGACGCCGACGGCGCCAGCGACCGCGAACTGTCCGCCGCCATCGCGTTCACCCAAACCGACTGGCTGGGAAAGGAGAAAGCGGCCCGCAAGTACGAGGCCGACCAGTTCGTGCTCGTCAGCGGGGCGGACGACGACATCTCCCGCCGCGCCGCCGTGCGGCTGGAGAAGATCTACACCGCCTACGCCCGCGTGCTGCCGCCGCGGCACGAGGCCGCCCGCCCGACGCGTGTGGAACTGACCGACTCCCTGGCCGACTACAAGGCGCTGCTGAAGGCGAGCGGGGTGCAGGTGCAGAACGCGGCGGTCTTCTTCCCCGCCGACAATCGCGTGGTGTGCGGGTCGGACCTGAAGCGACTCGGCGACGACCTCCGCCGCACCCGCCTGCACCACGAGCAAACGCGGGTGGCCCTCGACAAGACGGAGAAGGAGTTGAAGGAGCTGTACAAGGGGTCGAAGGACGAACTCGACCGCTACCTGGTGGGGGTGCGGAAGGAGCGGGAGAAGATCACCGCGGCCGAGCGGGAGAACGACGCCGCGTTCGACACCGCCACCCGCCGACTGTTCGCCATCCTGTTCCATGAGTCGTTCCACTCTTACGCCGCCGCGTTCGTCTACCCCGCGCTCAAGCCGGACGACGTGCGGGCCGGCAAGGGCACCGGCGAACTCCCCCGCTGGCTGAACGAGGGGTTGGCCCAACTGTTCGAAGACCCGGTGATCGAAGCGGGCGAACTGCGGGTCGGACACGCCGACCCCGCCCGGTTGAAGAAGGTGCAAGACGCCCTGAGAGACAAGCGGGGCGACGGCGGGCTGGTGCCACTGGCGGACGTGCTCCGCACCGGCCGCGAGCAGTTCGTCACGACCCTCACGAGCGAGAAGCAGATCGCCGACCGCAACTACCTGACCGCGTGGGCGCTCGCCCACTACCTGACGTTCGGCCGCAAGGTGGTGGGCATGAAGGCGCTCGACGACTTCCTGATCGCGGTGAACACCGGCACCGACGCGGCGAAGGCGTTCGCCACCCTCGCCGGCCAGGAACTGCAGGCGTTCGAGAAGGACTGGCACGAGTACCTGCGGAAACTCCAGCCTGACGGCAGCGTGCGGAAGTGAGCCACCCCCCGTTTTTCGTTCGGTTCGGTCGCCCTCCACCGGTACACTCGAGCGCATGTCCGAAGTGACTCGCCTGCTCGACGCCGCCCGCGATGGGGACCCACAGGCCGCCGCCGCGATCCTCCCGCTCGTGTACGACGAGTTGCGGAAACTCGCAGCCGCGTGCGTGGCGCAAGAACCCCCCGGCCAAACCCTAAACGCCACCGCCCTCGTCCACGAGGCGTACTTACGGCTTGTGGGCGATCAGCCGTTCGACGGCCGCAGGCATTTCTTCGCCGCCGCCGCGGAGGCGATGCGGCGGGTGTTGGTCGATCTCGCACGCAACAACGGGCGTCTGAAACGCGGCGGCGGGCAGCAACAACTCCCCCTCTCGGACATCCCCGCTCGGGCGGAGGCCGACCCGCACTTGCTCCTCTCCCTCGACGACGCCCTCGCCCGGCTGGCGACCGAAGACCCGACGGTGGCCGACGTGGCGAAACTGCACCTGTTCGCCGGATTGCCCATCGACGAGACCGCCATCGCCCTCGGCGTCTCACGGGCCACCGCCTACCGGAACTGGACATACGCCCGCGCCTGGCTGCAAGACGCGCTCGCCGAGAATCCGTGAGACGATTTCGCCTCGAACGGAGCACTGTTGGGTGAACCCCTCGGAGGACACGCCGTGCCCGCCCCCGCCGCAGTGAAAGCGATCTTCCTCGAAGCCGCCGCAATCGAAGACCCAGTCGCGCGTGCCGCGCTCGTGGCCGATCGGTGCGGGGCCGACGCGACCCTCCGCGCCCGCGTGTACGCCTTGCTCGTGGCGAACGAGAAGGCGATGGCAACCGAAGGGACGGTGACAGCGATGGGCGACGCGGGGGTGGTGACGGTCGATCGGCCAAAACAGGACTGGGTGCCCGACCCGATCCCGGCGACGGTGGATCGGCCCGGCAAGGACGAGCACGTCGGGGCGGTCCTCGGCGGCAAGTACAAGCTGATCGAGGCCATCGGCGAAGGAGGCATGGGCAGCGTGTTCATGGCCCAGCAGACAGAACCGGTCAAACGCGCCGTGGCGGTCAAGGTGATCAAGGCCGGCATGGACTCAAAGGCGGTGCTGGCCCGGTTCGAGGCCGAGCGGCAAGCACTGGCCATGATGGACCACCCGAACATTGCCCGCGTGCTGGATGCGGGTACGACGGAATCCGGCCGGCCGTACTTCGTCATGGAACTGGTGAAAGGCGTCCCGATCACGCAGTTCTGCGACGAGCGGAAGCTCACCCCGCGGCAGCGGCTGGAACTGTTCGTGCCAGTGTGCAACGCCATTCAGCACGCCCACCAGAAGGGCGTCATCCACCGCGACATCAAGCCGAGCAACGTGCTGGTGGCGATGTACGACGATCGGCCGGTCCCGAAGGTGATCGACTTCGGCGTGGCCAAGGCCGCCGGGCAAACGCTCACCGACAAGACGCTGATGACCGGGTTCGGGGCGGTCGTCGGCACGCCCGAGTACATGAGTCCGGAACAGGCGAACCTGAACAACCTGGACATCGACACCCGCAGCGACGTGTACTCCCTCGGCGTGCTGCTGTACGAACTGCTGACTGGGCACACGCCGGTGGACCGCAAGAGTCTGGGCAAAGCAGCGCTGCTGGAAATTCTGCGGATCGTTCGTGAAGTGGAGCCCCCTCGGCCGAGTGCCAAGCTGAGCACCATCGACACCTTGCCGAGCGTAGCCGCGAACCGCGGCACCGAACCGGCGAAGCTCTCCAAGCTGATGAAGGGGGAACTCGACTGGCTGGTGCTGAAGGCGCTGGAAAAGGACCGCACCCGCCGGTACGAGACGGCCAACGGCTTTGCCGCGGACGTGAACCGCTACTTGAGCGGCGAGGCGGTGCAGGCCCACCCGCCGAGCGCGGGTTACAAGCTGAAGAAGTTCGTGCGGCGGAACCCGTTGCAACTGGCGATGGCGGGTATGGCGGCGGTGCTCGTGCTGGGGGGTGTTTCGGTCGCCTGGTGGCAGGCGGAGCAAACGGGGGTACGGCGGGAGGCGGACCTGCGGCGGCAACTCCAAGACGAGCAGCGGGCGTCCGCCGACGCGGCCCGGCTCGCCCGCAACGCCGAGGCCGTAGCCTCGCTGCTGGGACAGGCCGAAGAGTCGCTGAAAGCAAATGACGCGGCCAAGGCGGCGGTGGTGCTGGACGCAGCGACGAAGCGGTCCGCCGAGGGTGGGGCCGAACAGGACGGGGACCGGCTCAAGCGACTCGCCGCCGATCTTGCACTCCTGCGCGACCTGGACGCCGTCGACCAGTTCCGCTGGACCGTGGAAGAGAACAAATTCCAGGACCCGGCGAAGGTGGCGACGCGGACGCGGGAGGCGCTGACGCGGTTCGGGGCCGACCCGGATACGGAGTCGGTGGACCACGCTGCGGGGCGGGTAACTGCTTCGGTGGTGCGGGCGCGGCTCGTTTCGGCCCTGGATCGGCTGCTGCGGTATCAGAAGACGAATGGCGTGCGGGCTTTACTCCGGAAGGTGGATGCCGACCCCTATCGGGATGCGGTCCGGGATGCGGTTCTCGCGAACGACCGGGTGAAGATTGTGGAACTGGCGGGCCAGAAGGCTGCGCTGGAGCAACCGTCGGGGTTCGCCGCCTTCCTGGGCGACAGTGGGGCGATCCCCGTGGAACGGCGGCGGCAGTTGTTGCAGGCGGCGGTGAGCCGGCGGCCCGGAGATCTGGGCCTGCTGATGACACTGGGCGGGTCCTACCTGAGCAACAAGGAGGACGGGGCGGATGAGGGATTGCGCTGGTATCAGGCGGCCGTCGCCGCCGCCCCGGCCAATGCGGCCGCCAACAATAACCTAGGGAAAGTGCTGAACGACAAGCCGGATCGGGTGGGTGCGGAGGCCGCGTTCCGCGAAGCCATCCGCCTCGACCCGAAGTTCGCCATGGCCCACTTCAACCTGGGGAACGTGCTGTATGCCAAGCCGGATCGGGTGGGTGCGGAGGCCGCGTACCGCGAAGCCATTCGCCTCGACCCGAAGGACGCCAAGGCCCACTACGGCCTGGGGCTCGTGCTACAGGCCAAGCCGGATCGGGTGGGTGCGGAGGCCGCGTTCCGCGAAGCCATCCGCCTCGACTCGAAGCTCGCCGTGGCGTATGGCAAGCTGGGGCTCGTGCTACAGGCCAAGCCGGATCGGGTGGGTGCGGAGGCCGCGTTCCGCGAAGCCATTCGCCTCGACCCGAAGGACGCCGAGGCCCACAACAACCTGGGGATCCTGCTGAGTGACAAGCCGGATCGGGTGGGTGCGGAGGCCGCATTGCGCGAAGCTATCCGCCTCGACCCGAAGCTCGCTTTGGCCCACAACAACCTGGGACTCGTCTTGTTGGCCAGTGGGCAATATGCCGACGCGAAGGTCCACTTGGACCGTGCGCTGACGCTGCTGCCTGAGAAACATCCCTCGCGGACGCTGGCCTCCCGCCAAATGCAGGTCTGTGAGCGAATGCTCAAACTGGAAGCGCGGCTGCCGAAGCTCCTTCGGGGTGAGGACAAAGTTGATTCCGCCCCGGAAAGCCTGAGCGTCGCAGAGATGTGCCAACACAAGAAACTGTATGCCACCGGCGCTCGCTTCTCCGCCGAGGCGTTCGCCGCTGACCCCAAGCTGGCCGACGACCTGCAAGCCCAGCACCGCTACAACGCCGCGTGCTCTGCGGCGCTGGCCGCCGCCAGTCAGGGCGAGGACGCGGCCAAGCTCAACGAGGCAGCTATGGCGAAACTGCGCGGTCAGGCCCGCGACTGGCTCCGCGCCGACCTGGCCCTGCGGACCAAGCAACTGGAGTCGGGCAAGCCCGCCGACCGCGCTGAGGTGCAGAAGACGATGCTCCACTGGCAGAAGGACCCCGACATGGCCGGCATCCGCGACGCGGCGGCCCTGGCCAAGCTCCCGGCGGACGAGCAGAAGGCGTTCACCCAACTGTGGGCCGACGTGGCGACATTGTTGAAGAAGGCGGAGGAGAAAGGGAACCCCGGACCGCCGCCAGCTACGAAGGATCCGGAGAAGAAGCCGGAACCCGCCCCGCCGCCGCGGACGGAAAAGTGAGCGGCGCGGCCGAGGGTTCCTCGCACGGCCGCGGTCACTTCGTGTCCTTCGGCTCGGTGTCGCTCACGCTGATAATCGTCTTCATCCCCATCGTGAGCAGGATGGTCTGCCCGCCACCACCGCCGCCCCCGTTGCCGATGTCGATGGTGCCGGCCATCGTGTAGTCTTCGGTCAGCTTCCGCACCCGCCCGGCCTTGCCGTCGAACAGCACGGTTCGCTTGCCCTTCTCCCCCTTCAGGTCGAACTTGAACGGCTGCTTGGCGTTGCCGTCGGTGGTCATCGCGTTGGCCGATTCCACCTCCAACTTGACCAGCCCATCCTCGGTGCCGGACACCGTCCCGCGATCCGACCG
>JANNDF010000249.1:0-4116 GCA_031387445.1 Planctomycetia bacterium | reverse complement strand
GGCTGGTGCGGCGGTTGGCGTGGGAGGGGGTGTGCTGGGGGACGGAGCCGGATGCGGGCGCGCCGGAGCCTGTTCGGCCGTCGCACCCGCTTCCGGCTCGTTCGGCGGAATACTTCTTCCTTCATTCCCGCCACCCCACGTCGCCGATACCATCTCATCCACTTCGCAGAGCCGCCAGGGTCGTGCCGATGACGCCGATGATGCAGCAGTTGCAGGCCGCCCGCGACCAGCACCCCGGCATGGTCATCCTGTTCCAGAACGGCGAGTTCTTCGAACTGTTCGGCGACGATGCCGAACTCGGCCACCGCGTGCTCGGCCTCACACTCGCCCGCCGGGAGGAGAGCCAGCCGCCGATGTCCGGCTTCCCGCTGCACAAACTCGATCACTTCTTACGGCAGCTTCTGTCGGCCGGGCACCGGGTGGCGGTGGTCGAGCAGATGGAAGCCCCGAACCCGGCGATCAAGGCGCCCATCCGCCGCGAAGTGACCCGCGTTGTCACGCTCGGCACCGTCACCGAAGACGAACTGCTCGACCCGAAGCGGCCGAACCACCTGGCGGCGGTGTGGCGGAGCAAGGCAGGCATCTTCGGCGTGGCGTGGGCCGACCTGACCGCCGGCACGTTCGCCGCTTCGGATCTCTCCGCGAATCAAGTCTCGGACGAACTCGCTCGCCTCAACCCGGCCGAGTGCCTGTTGTCCGATGCGGACCTCGACGAGTTGAAGCCGAAGCTTGGCGGCGGGCCGCGGAGCATCACATCCCGCCCGGCGTGGACGTTCGACCCGAACACGGCCCTCGACGAGCTGAAGACGCACTTCCAGGTGGGCACACTCAGCGGGTTCGGGTTCAACGACAAGCAGCCGTGTCTCGTGGCCGCCGGCGCGCTGATGGCGTACCTCCGCGAGACGGTGAAGACCGAACTCGGTCACTTGCGACGGCTCGCCCCGCACCGCCCCGACTCGTTCCTCGTGCTGGACGAAGTCACGCGGCGGAGTTTGGAACTCACCCGCACGCTCCGCGAGAACCAGCGCGACGGCTCGCTGCTCAGTGTCATCGACCGCACCGTCACGCCGATGGGCGCGCGGTTCCTGCACGACAACCTGCTCGCCCCGCTGAACAACATCCCCGCCATCGACGCCCGCCTCGGCGCGGTGGAAGAGTTGTTGAAAGAGCACGGCTTGCGAGGAGACCTGCGCGGTCTACTCGAAGCGACCGGCGACCTGCACCGCCTGACCACGCGCGTGAGCACCGCCCGCGCCACGCCGAAGGACTTGTCCGCAGTCGGTCGCACGCTGCGGCTGCTGCCCAAGCTGAAGGCGAAGCTGACCGGCCGCAAGGCACCACTGTTGACCGAACTCGAAAGCAAGCTGGAACTGGTGCCCGACCTGCGGCAGTTGCTCGACGAAAGCCTGGTGGACGACACGCCGTACTCGGCGAAGGAAGGCGGCATCATCCGCGACGGGTACAACGCCTAACTCGACGAACTCAAGCGACTCTCTCGTGACGGCAAGGACTGGATCGCCAAGTTTCAGGCGGCCGAGATCACCCGCACCGGCATCAACAGCCTGAAGGTCGGGTTCACTGATGTGATGGGTTACTACATCGAGATCACGAACGCGAACGAGAACCGCGTGCCGACGGACTACATCCACGAAAGGTCGCTGAAGAACGCCAAGCGGTACGTCACGCCGAAGTTGAAGGAGTACGAGGAGAAGATCCTCACCGCCCAGGAGAAGAGCCAGGCGCTGGAGTTCGAGTTGTTCCTGCGGATTCGGGATCAGCTCGCGGCGCAGACGCACCGGCTGCTTCAAACGGCCGACGTGCTGGCAACGGTGGACTTCCTCGGCGGGCTGGCGGAGTTGGCCTCGCTCCGCAACTACGTCCGCCCGGTGGTGGTGGACACGCCGACCCTCGACGTGCGGGACGGCCGGCACCCGGTGCTCGATCAGATCCTCCCGCCGGGCACGTTCGTGCCCAATGACACCCTTCTGTCAGTGGACGACGGCACGTTCTGGCTCGTCACCGGGCCGAACATGGCCGGCAAGTCGTCGTTCCTGCGGCAGACGGCGGTGATTACACTGCTCGCTCACATCGGCAGCTTCGTGCCGGCGAAGGCCGCGACCATCGGCTTGACCGACCGCATCTTCACCCGCGTCGGGGCGTCCGACGAACTGACCCGCGGGCAGAGCACGTTCATGGTGGAGATGACCGAAGCTGCGAACATCCTGAACAACGCCAGCCCGCGGAGCCTGGTCATTCTGGACGAGATCGGCCGCGGCACTGCCACCTACGACGGCCTGAGCCTGGCGTGGGCGATCACCGAGTACCTGCACGACGTGCCGGCGTGCCGCACGCTCTTCGCCACCCACTACCACGAACTGTGTGTACTGGCCGAGCGGTTGCCGCGGCTGCGGAACTACACCGTGCAGGTGAAGGAACTGGCGGATGAAGTGATCTTCCTGCACAAGCTGTCGCCCGGCAGCGCCGGCAAGAGCTATGGCCTGCACGTCGCCCGGCTGGCCGGCGTCCCCGAACCCGTGCTGAAACGCGCCGCCGAGGTGTTGGCCACCCTCGAAGCCCCACAGCAGCCCGCCGCCGTTCAACCGCTCAAACCGATCCGTAAGCCCGCCGCTCCTCCTGTTGCCAACGGCACCGTCATCGACCCACCCGAAGCCGTTCGCCCGAAGCGGAAGGCCAAACCCGTCGGGCCGAGCCTGTTCGGGGAGGAGGAAGGGACCAACTAAGAGGGACACGGATGAAGAGGATGAAGGCAGGGATGAAGAGGATCTGCACAGAACACATTCTCTCCGATCCTCGACATCCCTGCCTTCATCCTCTTCAGCCGTGTCTCGATCTGTTGATCCCCAGCCCAGTTCGCGGTTAATACCGTAATTGAGTCTCTCGCCGCCGGAATCACTCGCTATGCACCCCGCACTCGAAACCATCGCCAAGAAAGTCCACGCCGGTGAACGCCTCACGTTCGACGATGGCATGGCCCTGGAAACGCACGCCGACCTGCACTACCTGGGCGAACTTGCGAACCTCGTCCGCGAGCGGAAGAACGGGAACATCGCCTATTACAACGTGAACACTCACCTGAACCCGACCAACGTGTGCGTCTACCGTTGCCAGTTCTGTGCGTTCCGGGCCGACCTGAAGTCCCCCAAGGGGTACGTCATGTCGGACGAGCAGATGCTGGAGCGGGCACGCGGGGCGGTCGGCCGCGGCGCGACGGAGTTGCACGTCGTCGGCGGGTTGCACCACCACAAGGGGTTCGACTGGTACAAGCACATCCTCGAAATCATCCACGCCGAGTGCCCCAGCCTGCACCTGAAGGCGTGGACGGCGGTGGAGTGGGACTGGTTCCAGCGGATGACGAAGCGGCCGCTCGAAGACCTGATGCGGGAGATGATCGACGCCGGCCTCGGCAGCCTGCCCGGCGGCGGGGCGGAGATCTTCCACGAGGACGTGCGGTCGGTGCTGTGCGAACACAAGGCCGACGGCGAGGAGTGGATCAAGGTCCACCGCACCGCCCACCGGCTCGGCCTGCGGTCGAACGCCACCATGCTGTACGGCAGCATCGAGAAGGCCGAACACCGGATGGATCACCTGCTGAAGCTGCGAGCGCTGCAAGACGAGACCGGCGGGTTCCAGACGTTCATCCCGCTCGCGTTCCACCCGGAGAACAACCGCCTCAGCCACATCCCGAAGCCGTCCGGGTTGATGGACCTGAAGATGATGGCCATCGGCCGGCTGATGCTCGACAACTTCCCGCACGTCAAGGCGTACTGGGTGATGCTCGGCATCAAGACGGCCCAGGTCGCTCTGAGTTACGGCGCCGATGACATCGACGGCACGGTGGTCCACGAGATCATCTACCACGACGCCGGCAGCGATTCGCCGCAAGAGATGACCGTGGCGGACCTGCGGAAGCTGATCGAAGAGGCGGGCCGCACGCCGGTCGAGCGCGACACGCTGTACAACCGCGTGGAGCGAAGCGTGCCGACGGAGAAGAAGTGGGCGACGGGAAAGAAGCTGAGCCTGGTGTGATCTCTCTGGAACCGCCGGCGGGACCCCCCCCGGTGGGCGGTCTAACCCCGCCGGCGGGCGCCCGCGGGG
>JANNDF010000243.1:0-8254 GCA_031387445.1 Planctomycetia bacterium | reverse complement strand
GGTGAGCATCACCGGGGCGGGCGGCAACGGCAAGGAGACGATCAAGTGCCCGAGGGCGTCGTGGGCGTGGCGAAGGAAGCCACCCTGCTCCGCGACATGAAGCCGAAGGCCGGCACCGCCATCGAGTACCAGACCTACTTCGGCATGTTCAACGCCGTCATCACGTTCAAGATGAAGGTGGTGGGCACCGAAGAGGTGGACCCCTTCGGTACCGGCAAAAAGCAGAAGATGGTGAAGGTGATTCAGGAGATGGTGCCGGTGAAGACGGAACAGGGCGAGTTCAAGCAGCCGCCCATCACCTACTGGCTCGACCCGACCAGCTACGAGCCGCTCGCACTCGAGTCCGACATGCCCCCGCTCGGCGGGGTGCTGACGGCCAAGCGGACCACCCGCGAGGTGGCACTGGCCAGGCCGGCCAAGTACCTCGATTTGGGCGAGGTGCAGTCGATCAAGTTGCCGGCGACGGTGCCGGGCATCCACGACAAGGACAGCATGGTGTACGTCGCCACCCTGGGCGACGACCTGCCGCTCGACAAGGCCTTCGCCACCGACGCCCGCCAGACGGTGAAGGTGCTGGACGAGAAGGCCCGCACGGTAGAAATCCGCGTCACCGCCATTCGCAAGCCGACGAAGCCGAACGTGCCGCCGCTCGCCCCCGGCAAGGAGTACCTGTCCGACTCCTTCTACATCGACTGGAACAACGACCTGGTGAAGAAGCACGCGGCGGCGGCGGTGGCCGGGCTGCCGAAGACGGCGAGCGACTGGGAGAAGGCGAAGGCGGTGGAGACGTGGGTCCACAAGAACATGAAACAGGTGGAGTTCAGTCAGGCGATGGCGGCGTGCAAGACGGTGGCGGAGAACTTGAGCGGCGACTGCACCGAGCACTCCATGCTGGCGACCGGCATGTGCCGGGCGCTGGGCATCCCGGCGAAGACGTCGCTGGGGCTGGTGTACGCCCCGACCCGCGACGGCGGGGCACAGCTCGCCTACCACATGTGGTTCGAGGTGTACGCCGACGGCGGGTGGGTGCCACTCGACGCGATTCTGGGCAAGGGCAGCGTCGGGCCGGGGCACATCAAGATCGTGGACGCCCACTGGGACGGCGAGAAGGGGTTCACCCCGCTGCTGCCAGTCTTGGGGCTGCTGTCCGCCAAGCCGCAGGTGAAGATCGGGAAGTAAGTCTCGGAGATGGGGCGAGCCGGGCGGCGTGAGCCGCCGGTTGGGGGGGGGCATTCCCAACCGGCGGCTCGCCTGCTGATCGGTTCTTACTTGTACATCTTGCGATACAAATCCGCGTGGACCTCGGACGGCGCCCGCACGATGAGCGACATGGTGCCGTGGTGGAAGGTGATGCTGCCCACCCCGCCGCTCTCCTCCCACGCCGACGGCTCCACGCCCTTCTTGATGGCGTCGATGATGATCTGGGCGTTGTTGGCCGCCGCCTGGTAGTCGAGGAACGCCCCCCACGGGCCGAGGTTGCCGACCACCACCCCGCCACTGACGAGATCGCGCACGTCGTAGGCCCGTGCCACACACTGCTTCTTCGCGTCCTCCACCGTCACCACCTGGATGACGTTCTCCCGCAGCACGAACGTCAGCCCCTTCGATTGCAGCATGATCCGCAGCGCACTCCGGGCCGACAACCCACTGGGCACGTCCACCTTGTCGTCCAGGTTCACCCCGCGGCCTTCGAGCGACTTGGTATCGACGTAAATCTTCTGGTCGATGGCGGTGGACAGCAGTTGCACCGCTTCCTGGAACGGCGCGTCCTTCAGCCCGCCCTTGATCGGCGTGTCGAGCGACTTGAGCAGCTTCTCTTCCTCGGCCGTCAGCTTCGGGCGGTTGAGCTCCAGTCGGAACTTCCGCTTCTCCTGCCACTTTGGGTCCAGTTCGAGATCCTTGCCATTTGGCAGGGCAGCCATGAGTACGTCGTCGTTGGCCCTCTTGTACCGCTTGCTCGCCTCCTGGGCGTACAGGCGGGAGGCGGTGACGGCATCGGCGTTCGCCAGTTGCCCCTGGAGATTAATCACAGACGGGTTGTTCGGATACTTGGCGGAAATGGCAGCGAGGGCGCGTTTGGCGTCGGTGTCGCGGCGGTCGTCGATGGCCTTGGCAATGGCGTCGAACGCCTCGTTCACCTCTTTCGCTTCCAGCGTGCCGGCGTCGATGATCTTCTTATTCTTGTCGTCCCGCAGCACCCGTTCGAGGATGGCCGCGTCCGTCTTCTTGTCGGTGGTGGCGGGTGCCGCCCCGCCGCCTTGAATCGACGCGATCGCCGCGTCGAGTTGCTTCACCAACTCGTCCCGCTTCGTCCCGCTGATGGTGGCGGTGTCCACCTTCGTCCGCACGTCCTTCAGGTTGCGGACGGCCTTCGCCGAATCGACTTTGGCCACACCGGGGGCGGTGCGCAGCACCTCGGCCACCTCGTTCGACAGGGTGGTTTCCTTCGCCTGTAACTGCTGCTTGGTGCGGTCGATCAGGTCGTTCGGCGGGGTTTGGGCCTGCGAAACCGCCACCCCCAGACCGACCGCCAAAGCCGCCACCAGTTTCCGCCCGTTGCCGCTCATAACGCTTCTCCCGGTACTCGGTTCCTTTCGGTCCCGCTCGCTCGGTCCTTTAAACGTACCCGCCCGCCGCGGCGTTTGCCAGCACTCACCCGCCGCGACAACCGCCCCAGGTCGCCGGGGACTGTGTTGCAATTGTCGCCCGTCGCCGCCGGCCGGTACACTGGCACAAGTCGTTCAGGAGGACACGGAGCATGGCCCCCGCCGTCGCAACCCCGCCCAAGTTGCTCACCGCCGAAGAGTTCGCCGGCAGAACTGACCTCGGTCCGCACACCGAACTGGTGAAAGGAGAGGTGATCGACGTGCCCCCGCCCAGCCTCATCCACGACGTCGTCTGTCAGAACATCGGCTTCGAACTGAGCAGCTACGTCCGCTCCCGCGGGCTGGGCCGGGTGGCGAGCAACGATTCTGGCATCCTGACCGAGCGCGACCCGGACACCCTCCGCGGGGCGGACGTGGCCTACTTCAGCTACTCGCGGGTGCCGAAGGACGACCCGCCGGACGGGTATCCGGAAGTGGCTCCGGAATTGGTGTTCGAGGTGCTTTCCCCAGACGACCGCTGGGTGAAGATCTCGCCCAAGGTCACCGAGTATCTGGAGGCCGGGGTGAAGTTGGTGTACGTGATCGACCCGGATCGCCGTCTTGCCATGCTCTGTCGCCCCGACGACGTGTCGCCGATCACGTTCGGCCCCGACGAGGACCTCGTATTCCCCGACGTGCTCCCGGACTTCCGCCTCCGCCTCGGCACACTGCTCGACTGACCCGACCCTCCTTCTCCGTTGACCCCCCGCCGGCGGGCGGGTACACAGAACTGGTGCGGAACCCTTTCGGAGAGATGCCATGCGGCGGTGGTCGTGGGTGAGAGCCGGGCTGCTGCTGCTGGCCGTGCTGGTGGTGGTGGTCGGCGTGCTGGCGTGGGTGGTGAAGCGGGAGCCGGCGTTCTACACCGAGGCGCTGGCCGTCGCCCCGCAGGCGGACGACCCGGCGGTGGCGAGCGACACGCAGACCCGCATCGGCGAACTGGTGACCGCCCTGAAAGCGCCGTACGCCGCCCCCGGCGAGTGGCAGGCCAGTTTCTCCGCCGCCGAGTTGAACGCCTTCCTCCGCGAGGACGCCGACCACGTGATGCTGCTCCGCCCCAAGTGGGAGGGGTTCAGCGACCCGCGGGTGAACATCGACGGCGACCGCCTGCGGGTGGGCGGGCGGGTGGGCGGCGGGCTGTTCAGCGTGGTGGTGTCGGTGGAGGTGCGGGCGTGGCTGGTGAAGGACGAGCCGAACACGCTGGCCATCGAACTGGTGGACGTGCGGGCCGGCGGTCTGCCGTGGTTCAAACGGAGTCTGATGGAGCGCATGTCGGCGTTCGCCGCCCAGCACGACGCCGACCTGCGGTGGTACCGCGGGGCGAACCACCCGGTGGGCGTCTGCCGCCTTCAGGCCAGCCAGAATCAGCCCGACCTGAACCTGACGACGGTGGACATCACCGACGGGCGGGTGACGGTCAGCGGGAAGGGACTGCTCGGGCCATAAGATCCGGTTCCGAGTTCACAGCCGTCTGGCCGGTGATGGCGGGGTGGCCATTTTGCCGACGACACAGCGGCCCCCGCCGCAACCTGGAACCTGAACCTTGACACCTGGAACTCGCGTCCTCTGGCTGATCGCCCTGACCGGCCTGTTGCGACTGGGGTGGGCGGCGGCGTTCGAGCCGATCAACGACGAGGCTTACCACTGGCTGTACGCCGTCCACCCAGCCCTCAGCTACTTCGACCACCCGCCCATGATGATGTGGGTGGAGCAGGCCGGGCTGACGGCGTGCGGCGGGTGGGTCCACCCGCTGTCGCTGCGGCTGGGGTTCGTGCTGCTGTTCGCCGGCTCGACGTGGGTGCTGTACCGCTGGACGGCCGACCAGTTCGGCGCGGGGGCCGGCTGGTGGGCGGCGGTGCTGCTGAACGTGAGCGGGTACTTCACCGCCTTCGGCGGGTGCCTCGCCCTGCCCGACTCCCCGTTCCTGTTCTTCGCCCTGGTCACCTTCTGGAAGGCGACCGACGCCGTCCGCCGCGACGACCGGCCGGGCAGCCTCGTGCGGTGGGTGTGGGTCGGGGTGGCGTTCGGCGGGGCGATGCTGAGCAAGTATCACGCGGTGCTGCTGCCCGCCGGGGTGGTGCTCTACGCGGCGGTCTCGCCGGGTCGGCGGCGACTGCTGTGGCGGCCGGGGCCGTACCTGGCGGTGGCGATCGGCCTGCTCGCGTTCGCCCCGGTCGTCGTGTGGAACGGCCAGCACGAGTGGGCGTCGTTCCGCTTCCAGGGCGGGCGGGCGAGCAGCGGTGAGGCCACCCCGTTCCTGCACGAAGGGCCGCTCAAGTGGCTGGGCGGGCCGATCCTCTACCTGCTCCCGTGGGTCTGGTTCTGGCTGGTGGCGGAGTTGGGCCGCGGGCTGTGGCGGTTCCGCACCCAGGCCGACGCCCCGCGGGTGTTGCTCTGCCTGGCCGTCGCCCCGCTGTTCTTCTTCTTCGTCGTCAGCGGGTTCACCCGCGGCGTGCTGTTGCACTGGCCCCTGGTCGGGTTCCTGCCGCTGTTCCCGCTCGCCGGCCGCACGTTCACCGCCCTGGAACTCCGCTTCCCCCGTGCCACCCGCGCGCTCCCGCTGGTGTGGGCGGGGGCGGTCCTGCTGATCGTCGGCCTGGTGTTCGCCCAGACGCGGTTCGGGGTGGTCTCCGTCCCGCCGGGCACGAAAGACCCGGCGGCCGAGGCGAGCGGGTGGGAAAGCGTGGCGGCCGAGTTGGACCGCCGCGGCCTGTTGAACGACCCCGACACGTTCCTGTTCACCAGCCAGTGGTACGACAGCGGGCAACTGGCGTTCGCCGTCCGCGGGCGGGTGCCCGTGGCGTGCTACAACACGTCCGACGCGCGGGGGTTCGCCTTCTGGAGCGAACCGGCCGGGTACGTCGGCAAGACGGGGTTCTGCGTGGTGGTGGAGGAGGACGACCCCGAGTACACCCGGAACGCCTACGCCGAATACTTCGCCGGCATGACCCTGGAGGCGGAATTCCCCATGACGCGGGGCGGGAAGCCGTTCCGCCCGGTGCGGGTGTACCGCTGCGAGCGGCAGACGAAGCCGTACCCTTTCGACTTCAAACCAGCGCCGGTGAAGTGACACCGTGAGTGCCGGAGTGGTCGGTCTACCGCTTGATGCCGGGCGGGGAACGCACCACTTCACCCCGGAGCGCGGGCCTCTAGCCCGCTCCGAGCGGGCGGGACGCCCGCGCCCCGGGGTGAGGCCACTGTCGAATCCGTCAGGACCACCCGACACCGAGCGACAGACCGACCACTACTTGCCGCCAGGCAGGATGGTGCCGCCGGTGGAGTCGGTCAACTCGACCACCCCGGTGACGCTGTTGTAGACGAACTTCTTCGCCTTCGTCGACTGCTGCTGGGTGACCGCCCGCTTGTTCGAGTACAGCGAGGCCATTCGCCCCAGGACGGCCTCGAGCGTCACCCGCGTGCCGTCGAACACGATCTTGTCCCCCAGGCCGGTGCGGGTGTCGTCGCGGAACTCGGCGTTGCCGAGGGCGGTCAGCCGCTGGTCCGCGTCGGCCTCCTTCTTCGCCTTCGCCGACGACACGATCAGCTTGTCCTCGCTCCGCAGGTACTCCGACCGCGGGGGCAGGGTGTGCGGCTCCAGGTGGAGCAGCAGGTTCGTGGTCGGCGTGCGGAGGGCCAACCCACCCTTATCGAACGCCGCCTCCTGGTACAGCCCGTTCCCCTGGTCGATGGCCGTCATGGAGGACTGGAACGTCACCAGCGTCAGCTTCATCTCGCCGTCGTCCTTCGCGGCCGCGGGGGCGGGCTTGCCCTTCGCCTCGTCCGACTTGTGCGGCGAGAGCATGCGGAACTCGCCCGGCCCGGTGGCGAACAACTTCTGCTCCTTCGGCCCGTTGTCGAAGTCCATCTGCCGGGCGGTGAGCATTCGCGCCTTCACCGTCGCGCCGGTCGGGGCGGTCGTCAACTCCTGGAAGATGACGTACTTGTCGTTCGCCTTGACGGCGGCCGGGTCGGGCACGGCGACGGCCGACTTCACCTTCGGGCTGGGTTCGCTCGCATCGCGGTTGGCCTTGTTGCGGTCGGTCTTGCGGGTCTGGTTGAAGTAGACCGGGCGGTCGAGGGTCAGGTCGAGTTGGTGGCACCACAGGAGCGTCTTCGTGCTGTCCGTGTTCAGTGGGCCGGCGTCCCGCGGGGCGGGCAGCACCTCCCGCCGGGCCACCGGCCGGGCGTCCGCCGCGGCCGCGGCGGTCGCCCGCGGCTTGTCCCCCTCCGCCTTCTGTTGCACCGTCACCCCGCCGACGAACACGGCGAACGCCTTCGCCCCCTCGAACTTCATCCGCTCGCTCCAATCCACCACCAACTCGGACGGCGAACTCAACTCGTTCCCGGCCACGTCCGAGGTGGTGAGCGACCGCAGTTTGCCGCGACCGGCGACCGACGCCGTGTTGTTCGGCTGGTCGATGACCACCACCGGCCCCCACATGGTGGTGTCCTCGAACGCCACCATGGCCGGCTTCTTCCGGTCGTCCCGCACGCTGACGGTGAGCACACTGCCGCCGCCGCCGGGGGCGTTCTCCAGGATCAGCTTGTCCCCCGTCGCGTCCATGCCGTTCGCCGGCTTCGCCGGGTCGTTCGGGTCGGGATTCTGATGGGCGACCACATTCTCGTCGCACCGCGCCTTCAGCAACTCGTGCTTGGTCTTGGGCACGTCGGGCTTCGCCGGCACGGCGGGCGGACCTTGACCCGGAGCCGCGGGTGGCACAGGGGGGTCGGAGGGCCACTCGGGGTAGCGACCGATCCACGCCTCGACGGTGTCGGCCTGGAGGTGGACCGGGTTGGGAATCGGCTCCGGCTGGGGTGCGGCGGGCTTGGCCGGCTCGGCCGCCGGTGGCGGCAGCATCGGTTTCGTGTCCGCCGCGAGGGGCACGACCGGCGCCGGGGGCTTCGGGGCAGGTGCAACGGGCACCGGTGCCGGCGCCGGGGGGGCGGGCCGCTTCGGCGGGGCGATGTCGTCGAACCAGGCGGTCAGCTTGTTCGTCTTACGGATGACCAACTCGGTCGAGTCCAGGTGAACGTCGGTTGTGGCGACGAGCTGTTCGGGGGTGGCGCCGGCGGTACTCGTCGAACGGGCCTTCGGGTCGCCCGGCTTGTTCGACACCCACAGCCAGATGTCATTGGCCCGCAGGCTGAAGCTGGTCGCCGGGTCAACGAACGCCGCGTTCTCCTGGAACTTGAGCAGGTCGAGCACCCGCCCGCCCTTCCCGTTCCGCTGCTTCTCGTGGTCCAGCCGCTTGCCCCACTGGGCGACGGACGACTTGACCACCTGGGTGTCCGGGTCGCGTTCGGTCATCTCCAGGCGGCCGGGGCCGACCACGCCGGCCGTCGTCTCCCGCCGCGGGTCGGGGCTGCCGGGGGGCGGGTCCTGGCCGGTGAGCGTGACCACGGCCGCGGTGACGGCGTCGCCGGCGGTCAGCTTACTCCCGCCCTGCTTGGCCACCACCGGCACCTCGGTCGTGCCGTGCAGCACCGTCACCGTGCGGTTCGTCTTGCGGTCCCGCGTGTGAACCAGCTTCACGCACGACGCCTCCACCCCCTCCGCCTGGGCGGACAGCGTGACCATCGGGCCGCTGGCGGTCATCTGCCGGATGACC
>JANNDF010000220.1:0-4239 GCA_031387445.1 Planctomycetia bacterium | reverse complement strand
GCCCGCGGTGCCTGCCGGCCCCCCGCCCGTCCCGTCTGGCCCCCCCCTAAGGGGCGGTTCCCACCCCCCAGGCCGTGAGGCCTGGGAGTGCGAGCAGTCATTTTAGGCAACGGCACCCGCCACTTTGTTGCTCTTCTCGTCCTCTTCTTCCACCTTGGTGATCATCACCTCGGTGGTGAGCATGAGGCCGGCGATGCTGGCGGCGTTGGTGAGGGCGCTCTTGGTCACCACCGTCGGGTCGATGATGCCCGCCTTGAACATGTCCACGTACTCGCCGGTGTTGGCGTTGTACCCGATGGACGTGTTCTTCTCCCCGCGGGTGAGCACTTCATCCGCGATCACCGCCCCGTCCTCGCCGCAGTTCTCGGCGATGGTGCGGATCGGCTTGGTGAGCGCGCGGGCGACGATCTCGGCCCCGATCCGCTCGTCGCCCTTCAGCTTCTCGGCCAGGGCTTCGATGACCGGCACGCACCGCAGCAGGGCGACCCCGCCGCCCGGCACGATCCCTTCGGCCACGGCCGCGCGGGTGGCGTGCAGGGCGTCTTCGATCAGGTCCTTCTGGTTCTTCATCTCGGCCTCGGTCGCCGCCCCGACGCGGATGATGGCCACCCCGCCGATCAGCTTGGCCAGCCGCTCGGAGAACTTCTCCTTGTCGTAGGTGCTCTCCGTCTGCTCCATCTGCGTGCGGATCTGGGCCACGCGGGCCTGCACCGCCTGCTCGCGATTCTTGTCCTTGCTCTCGCAGATGATGGTGCAGTTCTCCTTGTCCACGCTCACCGTGTCGGCCGTGCCCAGGTGCTCCAGTTCCACATTTTCCAGGGCCACACCCAGGTCTTCGCTGACGAACGTGCCGCCGGTGAGGGTGGCCATGTCGCCCATCATCGCCTTGCGGCGGTCGCCGAACCCGGGGGCCTTCACGGCGCACACGTCGATCAGGTTCCGCAGCTTGTTCACCACCAGCATTTGCAGGGCTTCGGCTTCCACGTCTTCGGCGATGATGAGCAGCGGGCGGCGGGCCTGGGCCACCTTCTCCAGCAGCGGCAGGAACTCGCGGACGTTGCTCAGCTTCTTCTCGTACAGCAGGATGAGCGGCTTGGCCGCCTCCCACTTCAGGTCGGGCGTGTTCACCACGAAGTACGGCGAGATGAACCCCTTGTCGAACTGCATGCCCTCGACGAAGTCGACGGTGGTTTCGCCCGTCGTCCCTTCCTCGATGGTGATGACGCCGTCGTTCCCCACCTTCTCCATCGCGTCGGCCATCAGGGCGCCGACGGTCGCGTTGTTGTTGGCCGAAATGGTGGCCACCTGTTGCATCTCTTCCTTCTTGGACAGCTTGCGGGTGAGCGTGCCGTCCAGGTACTCGACCGCCTTCTCGACCGCCTTGTCGATGCCCTTCTTGACCGCCATCGGGTTGGCCCCGGCGGTGATGTTCCGCAGCCCTTCCTGGTAGATGGCCAGGGCGAGAACGGTGGCGGTGGTGGTGCCGTCGCCGGCCGCGTCGTTCGTCTTCTGGGCGACCGCGTTCACCAGCTTCGCGCCCATGTTCTCGAACGGGTCGGCCAGTTCGATCTCCTTCGACACGGTCACGCCGTCCTTGGTGACGGTCGGCCCGCCGAACGACTTGTCGATGATCACGTTCCGGCCGGTCGGCCCGAGGGTGATGCCGACCGCCTTCGCCAGTTTCTCCGCGCCGGAGAGCAGTTTCTTCCGGGCGTCGTCGGTGTAGAGCAGTTGTTTGGCCATGTGTGGTGGCTCCAGAGTGTCACCACAAAGGGCACGAAGGACACAAAGAGAGAACAGTCCTCTCCTCGATCTTTGTGCCCTTCGTGCCCTTTGTGGTGAAGTGTGTTGTTGAGGGTGTTTGAAGTTACTTCGCCAGCTTGCCGAGCACGTCGCCTTCGCGGAGGATCTTGAACTCGGTGTTGTTCACTTCCACGTCCGACCCGCTGTACTTGCCGAACAGCACGGTGTCGCCGACGGCCACGGCCATCGGGGCGCGGGTGCCGTTGTCCAGCAGGCGGCCGGGGCCGACGGCCACGACGGTGCCCTGCTGCGGCTTCTGGCGGGCCATGTCCGGCAGCAGGATGCCGCCGGCGGTCTTCTCGGTGGCGTCGCTCACGCTCACCACCAGGCGGTCGTCGAGCGGTTTCAGGGTCACTTCAGCGGATTTCTTGGCCATCGTCGGGGTCCAGTATGGATGAAGGAGAAGGTGCGTTCGTGTTAGTAGTGTCGTCGCAGGTCATCAGTCAGCAGTCACGGTCATTCGCGAAGAGTCCGGGCGAATGACCAGTGACTGCTGACTGATGACTTCGGAAGCGGTTACATCATGCCGCCCATGCCGCCCATGCCGCCCATGCCGCCCATGCCGCCCATGCCGCCCATGCCACCGCCGTGGTCGTGATCATGGTGGTCCCCGCCGGCCGACTTCGGCTCGGGGATGTCGGCGATGGTGCACTCGCTGGTGAGGAGCAGGCAGGCCACGCTGGCGCCGTTCTGGAGGGCGCTGCGGGTCACCTTCACCGGGTCCACCACGCCCGCCTTGCGGAGGTCGGTGTACTCGTCGGTGTCGGCGTTGTACCCGTAGTTCTTGTCCTTCGACTTGCCGATGTTGGCCACCACCACCGTGCCGTCCTTGCCGGCGTTCTCGGCAATCAGGCGGGTGGGCATGGCGAGCGCCTGGAACAGCACCCGCTGGCCGATGCTCTCGTCGTCGGTGCCCTTCGCCTTGTCCAGCACCTTGCGGGCTTGCAGCAGGGCCACCCCGCCGCCCGACACGATGCCCTCTTCGAGGGCGGCCTTGGTGGCGGCGAGGGCGTCCTCGTACAGCGCCTTCCGCTCCTTCATCTCGGTCTCGGTGGCGGCCCCCACCTTCAGCACGGCCACCCCGCCGGCCAGCTTCGCCTTCCGCTCTTGCAGCTTCTCGCGGTCGTACTCGCTGTCGGTCTTCTCCAGTTCCTTCTCGATGCTGGCGACGCGACCGGCTACCTTCTTCTTGTCGCCCGCCCCTTCGGTGATGACGGTGTTCTCGGCGTCGATCTTGATCCGCTTGCAGGTGCCCAGGTCCTTCAACTCGACGTTTTCGAGTTTGATGCCCAGGTCCTTGAAGACGGCCTTCCCGCCGGTCAGGGTGGCGATGTCTTCGAGCATCACCTTGCGGCGGTCGCCGTACCCGGGTGCCTTGATGGCGCACACGGTCAGCACGCCGCGAATCTTGTTCAGCACGAGGGTGGCGAGGGCCTCCCCCTCGATGTCCTCGGCGATGATGACGAGCGGCTGGCTCTTCGTCTGCTGGGTCACCTTTTCCAGCAACGGGACGAGGTCTTTGACGCTGCTGATCTTGTCCTCGTAGATGAGGATGAGCGGCTTCTCGAACTCGCAGGTGACGCTGTCCTGGTTGTTGACGAAGTGCGGCGAGAGGAACCCGCGGTCGAACTGCATGCCGGACACCACGCTCAGTTCGGTGGTGGCGCTCTTCCCTTCCTCGATGGTGATGACGCCGTTGTCGGCCCCCACTTCCTTCATCGCCTCGGCCAGCTTCTTGCCGATCTCCTTGTTGTTGTTCGCGGAGATGGTGGCCACTTCGGTGATGGCCTTGCTGTCCTTCGGGTCGATCTTTTCGGCCAGCTTGTGCAGTTCCTTCGTCACGCTCTCGACGCCCGTCTGGATGCCGCGGACGAGGGCCATCGGGTCGGACCCGCCGGCGATCGCCTTGAGCCCCTCGCGGAAGATGAATTCGGCCAACACGGTGGCGGTGGTGGTGCCGTCGCCGGCCACGTCGCTCGTCTTGCTGGCCGCTTCCTTGATGAGCTGAGCACCCATATTCTCGAACGGGTCGGTCAGTTCGATGTCTTCGGCCACGCTCACACCGTCTTTGGTCACATTCGGCGCCCCCCAACCCTTGTCGAGGACGGCGTTGCGGCCACGCGGCCCGAGTGTGGCGCGGACGGCGCGAGCCAGTTTGGAGGCACCGGCGAGCAGTTTGGCGCGGGCGTCGTCGGCGAACGCGAGTTGCTTCGAGGCCATACGGCGAAGCTCCGAGAGGGAAATCCGAGTTGATCGGTACGGGCCGTGAAAGCAAGACTTGTGCCGACGAGTACGGATGACGTAAACCCTTGCCGTGTAAGGACCGGGTGAAAACGTCTCGCGGCAACTGTGGGTGCCAACTGTCAGAGTGGCAGTGTGAGACGGTGTGAAGTGGCAGGCGATCAGCAGGCGAGCCGAGCGGCGTGAGCCGCCGGG
>JANNDF010000175.1:0-1085 GCA_031387445.1 Planctomycetia bacterium | reverse complement strand
GTTTGCCTAACGCCCCCGGGGCGGGCCACGCCGGCGGTTCCAGAGTGACCACTACCCCAGCTTCACCACGCTCCCCTTGCGGATCGACTCCTCGCACGCTTCGATCAGCTTCTGCGCCGTGATGGCGTCGTCGAGCGTGCTCAGCGGTTGCTGGCCCATCCGCAGGCAGTCGATGAGGAAGTGCCGCACCTCGTTGGTGATGCTCCCCTGATAGGCCGTGTACGTCTGGCTGTGGACCAGCCCCGGCTTGATCTCGACGTGGTCGCGGTAGCTGTACCGCGTGCTGCCGGCGGTGCCGATCACTTTCACCATCACCGTCCACGGGTCGGCCGCGTGGTCGTCGGCGGCGAAGCTGGCGCAGAAGTGGGCGAGCGCGCCGTTGTGCAGCCGCATCTGCACCATGGCGATGTCTTCTTCCGGGTACTCCTGGTAGTGCAGCGTCGCCTTCATCGCACACAGTTCCACCGGCTTGCCGACCAGGTACAGCAGGATGTACGAGTGGTGCGTGAGGATCTGCCGCACCACGCCGGGGTATCGCTTGGCCACCTCCTCTGGGTGGTGGATGTTGTACATCACGTAGGCCGATACGATCTTGCCCAGGTCGCCGCCGTCCACCAGTTCCCGCGTGCGGACCATCCCGCTTTCGTACACGTAGTTGTGCCCCGGCATGCACACCAGCCCCTTCGCGTCGGCCGCCGCCTTCATCTGCTCGATCTCGGCCACGCTCTCGGCGACCGGCTTCTCGACCAGCACGTGTTTGCCGTGGTCGAGTGCCAGCTTGGTGTACTCGAGGTGCGTCTCCAGGTTGGTCAGCACGAACACGGCATCAATCGCCGGGTCGCGCACCATTTCTTCCGGCGAAGCGTAGTTCTTGCACCCGAACTCACCGGCCCGCTGGGTCGCCCGCTCCTGGTTGCGGTTCCACAGGCCCACCAGCTTCGCGCCGGGCACCTTCTTCACCGCCGCCGCGTGCAGGATGGAAATGTCGCCGGCCCCGATGAACCCGACGCCGATGGTGTCCTTCGTGATCTTCGCCATGCCCGGCTCCGGAGAGTGCTGTTAGCCCGACGCGCGAGCGAGGGGCG
>JANNDF010000140.1:0-3726 GCA_031387445.1 Planctomycetia bacterium | reverse complement strand
CCCCCGGGGGGCCGGCCCTCAAATCTCACTTCACTCGGGTCTGGGGGCGCGGGGGGGTGTGCGCCGGGGGGTGCAACCCCACCCCCCCGGGCGCCACACGCCGCTCGGCTCGCGATGTCTTTCACTTCGGGAACCAGTCCTGCAACGCCGTCACGGTCAGTTCTTCCGTGACGAGTGCCTCGATGGCATCGGTCGCTGCTTCCGCGGCGGAGAGCGTGGTGATGCAGGTGATGCGATGGCTCACCGCCGCGGAGCGGATCTTCACCTCGTCCGGCTTCCCGCCTTTGCCGCTCGGCGTGTTGATCACCAGCGCGATCTCGCCGTTCTTCATCTTGTCCAGGATGTTCGGCCGGGCACCCTCCTGAATCTTGGCCACCACGTCCACCGTCACGCCGTGCGCCCGGAGAACCGTCGCCGTGCCGGGGGTGGCGATCAGCTTGAACCCGAGGTTCACCAGCCGCGCGGCGAGCGGGGCCATCGTCCGCTTCGGTTCGTCGCCGGCGATGCTGACGAACACGGTGCCGCTCGTCGGCAGCGGGGCGTTCGCGGCCATCTGCGCCTTGGCGAACGCCATCCCCACCGTGCGGTCGCTCCCCATCACTTCGCCGGTGCTCTTCATCTCCGGGCCGAGGATGATGTCGGTGCCGGGGAACTTGTTGAACGGGAACACGCTCTCCTTCACCGAGTAGTGCGTCGGCACCGTCTCGCCCGTCACGCCGAGTTCGTCGAGCGTCTTGCCCACCATCACGAGCGAGGCGAGGCGGGCGAGCGGCACGCCGGTCGCTTTCGAGACGAACGGCACCGTCCGGCTGGCCCGCGGGTTGGCTTCGAGGATGTACACCTCGTACCCGCCGGGGCTGGCGGCGTCCGGCCGCAGGGCGAACTGCAGGTTCATCAGCCCCTTCACCTTCAGCGCTTCGGCCAGCAGCGTCGCCTGTCGTTTGATCTCAGCCACCACCACCGCCGGCAGCGAGTGCGGGGGGATCACGCACGCCGAGTCGCCACTGTGAATGCCCGCTTCCTCGATGTGCTGCATCACCCCGCCGATGACGGTGCGCGTGCCGTCGCTCAGGCAGTCCACGTCCACTTCCACCGCGTTTTCCAGGAACTTGTCGATGAGGATCGGCTTGCTCTTGCTCAGTTCCGGGGCGATGCGGGTCATGTACTCGGTCAGTTCGAGTTCGTCGTACACGATCCGCATGTCGCGCCCGCCGAGCACGAAACTCGGCCGCACCAGCACCGGGTAGCCGATCTTGCGGGCGATCGAGAGCGCGCCTTGCAGTTCGGTGGTGTTGCCGTTGGCCGGCTGCTTCAGTTTCAGTTGCTCGATCAGATCGGCGAACCGCTCGCGGTTCTCGGCCTTGTCGATGTCGTCCACGCTGGTGCCGATGATCTTCACGCCGAGTTGTTCGAGCGGCTTGGCCAGGTTGAGTGGGGTCTGCCCGCCGAACTGCACGATCACCCCCTCCGGCTTCATGCGGTCGTAGATGTTCAGCACGTCTTCGACGGTGAGCGGCTCAAAGAACAGGTGATCGGACGTGTCGTAGTCGGTGCTCACGGTCTCCGGGTTGGAGTTCACCATGATGACTTCGTACCCGTTCGCCCGAAGTTCGCGGGCGGCCTGCACGCAGCAGTAGTCGAACTCGATGCCCTGGCCGATGCGGTTCGGACCGCCGCCCAGGATCATGATCCGCGGCTTGCCGGTGAAGGGGAGGACTTCGTCTTCAGCAGTCATCAGTCCTTGGTCATTTGTCATCTGTGCGGAACCGGCGGCCCCCGGTTGTTCGCTGATGACTGATGACTGATGACTGATGACCCGCGGAGCGGCTTCATACGTGCTGTAGTAGTACGGCGTGTACGCCTCGAACTCGGCGGCGCACGTGTCCACCGATTTGAACACGGCGACGACGCCCAGTTCCTTCCGTCGTTTCCGCACGTCGGCCTCGGCGCACTTCCAGATGTTGGAAAGCTGCCGGTCCACGAACCCGAACTGCTTGGCTTTCAGCATCAGGTCGAACCCGCACTCGGTGGGGCCGGACACGGCGGCCAACTCGTCCTCGAACTTCACTAACTCTTCCAGGTTCCGCAGGAACCACAGGTCGATCTTGGTGCGGGAGTGAATGTCGTCGACGCTCATACCCCCCTTGAGGGCGTAGCGGATGTACCAGATGCGCTCGCTGTTCGGTGTGCTCAGCTTCTGCAACACCTCTTCCGGCTTCGGCTGCTGCGGCCCGCCCCATTTGTCTTCGCGGTCGCACCCCAGGCCGAAGCGTTTCACTTCCAGCCCGCGGAGGGCCTTCTGCACGCTCTCCTTGAAGGTGCGGCCGATGGCCATCGTCTCGCCCACCGATTTCATTTGCGTGGTGAGCGTGGCGTCGGCGTCGGGGAATTTTTCGAACGCGAACCGCGGAATCTTGGTGACGACGTAGTCGATGGTCGGCTCGAAGCTGGCCGGCGTGGTGCGGGTGATGTCGTTCTTCAACTCGTCGAGCGTGTACCCCACCGCGAGCTTGGCGGCGATCTTGGCGATGGGGAAGCCGGTGGCTTTCGACGCGAGGGCGGAACTACGGCTGACGCGGGGGTTCATTTCGATGCAGATCATCCGCTCGGACTTCGGGTCGGTGGCGAACTGGATGTTCGACCCGCCGGTTTCGACGCCGATCTCGCGGATGATCGCCTTCGCCTGGTCCCGCATCCGCTGGTATTCCTTGTCGCTCAGCGTCTGGATCGGGGCCACCGTGATGCTGTCGCCGGTGTGCACCCCCATCGGGTCGAAGTTCTCGATGGTGCAGATGATGACGACGTTGTCGTTCACATCCCGCATCACTTCGAGTTCGTACTCCTTCCACCCGATGACGCTCTCCTCCACCAGCGTCTCGCCGACCGGCGACAGGCTCAGGCCGAGGGTGACGAGCGCGATGAACTCGTCGCGGTTGTACGCGATGCCACCGCCGCTGCCGCCCATGGTGAAGCTGGGGCGCAGGACGCACGGCAGGCCGATCTTTTCGAGCGCGTCCAGACCCTCGGCGAGTGTGCGAACCACCAGGCTGCGGGGCACCTCCACGCCGATCTTCAGCATGGCGTCCTTGAACTTCTGGCGGTCTTCGGCCTTGTCGATCACGTCCGCCCGCGCGCCGATCATCTCCACGTTGTGCTTTTTCAGCACGCCGTGTTTGAACAAATCCATGGCCGTGTTAAGCCCGGTCTGTCCGCCGAGCGTGGGCAGGAGCGCGTCCGGCTTCTCCTTCTCGATGATCTTCTCAACCACCTTCCAGGTGATCGGCTCGATGTACACCCGGTCGGCCGTGTCCGGGTCGGTCATGATGGTGGCCGGGTTGCTGTTCACCAGCACGACCGAATACCCCTCCTCCCGCAGGGCTTTGCACGCCTGGGTGCCGGAGTAGTCGAACTCGCACGCCTGACCGATGACGATGGGTCCGGAGCCGATGAGCAGGATTTTCTTGAGGTCGGTACGTTTGGGCATGGTGGCGTGTGGGGGGAAGGACCGGCGCAAACTCACGCCATGATACGGGCTGGGCGTCAGGTTCCCACCCTGTTCTTGTCATCGCCGGGAGCCTGCGCCCGCGCCAGGCCCGCCCGGTCGCAGGCTCCCGGCGACGACACGGTGGTTGGCGGGTTGAACACCCCCTCTCCCCTGGGAGGAGGGGGCCGGGGGGTGAGGTCTTCATAAAACACACTCCCAGCGGGCGGACACGCCGCCTGCGG
>JANNDF010000122.1:0-9759 GCA_031387445.1 Planctomycetia bacterium | reverse complement strand
AACGCGGACAGCGGCAGGTCGGCGAGGGCGAACTCGGCCGCCGCACGCTCGCGTTCCAACCGGGCGGCCAATCCCGCCACTTCGTCCGCGACTTTCACCTCGTTCGTCTTCGCCAGCAGTTCGCGCGAATCGCCGAACGCGAACCGCTCGCCCCGGACGGTGGGAGAGCACGGTATGAGCAGGAGGCGGTCGCGGCTTCGGGGGCAGTCGCAGCGGTCACCCGACGGCGACGCTGTACAAATCGAACCGGCCGCCCCGCTCGCCGACGAACGCGAGCGTGCTCCCTTCGGGGAGCCAGGTCGGGTAGTCGGCCCGCTCGAACCCGTCGGTCAGCCGCAACAGCCCGGTGCCATCGAGATTGACGGCATGGATTTCGTACCTGCCGTCGGCGTTCCAGGTGAACGCGATCCGCTTCCCGTCCGGCGACCAGCACGGGCGGGCCTGCATGCCGGTCAGTTTCACCACCCGCCTCACGTCGCCGCCGTCGGCGGACATGACGTACAGGTCGAACTCCCCGTCGCGGCTGGAGCAGAAGGCGATGCGGGAGCCGTCCGGGGAGTACGCCGGCCAGTTGTTGATCCCGCCGGTGGTGAGCGTCTTGCGGTCCCTGCCGTCCCGCCCGACCGCGGCGATCTCCTGCCCGGCGGCGGCGGGGATGGCGAAACAGACGCGGTCGCCCGTCGGGTGGAAACTCGGCCGGTGGACGGCGGCGAACCCGCCGCCGGGGTCGAACGCGGCATCCTTGCCGGTGGCCGCCTCGCGGAGGACCAGCCTCATGTTCAGGTTGCCGCGGCTCTGGACGAAGGCGTACCGCGACCCGTCGGCGGTGAACGTCGCCTCGAACTCGTTCGTGGTCGCGTCCGGGTGCAGGGGCGACGGCTTCGTCTCCCCCGCCTTCAGCCGCATCAGGCGCATTTGGACCGGCGATTCGAGCAGGGTGTACACCAAGTCGCCGCCCGTCAGGTAGACCGGGTCTTGCTTGAGGGTGCCGTCCGTCGTCAGGCGGGTCGGTTTAGAAGAGCTCATGGATGACCCTCATGCCGGGGAGCACCCGCAGTTCCGCCCGCGCCTGGCTGTCCACCCCGGCCAGTTGCAGGATGGTCGCGCCGACCATGCCGGGGGTGATCGCCTCGGTCAGCGGGGCACTGCCGGTGGCGTCGCTGTCGCCGATCACCGCGCCGCCCCGCACGCCGCACCCGGCCCACATGGAGAAGTAGCACTGCGGCCAGTGGTCGCGGCTCGCCTGCCCGTTGATCTTCGGCGTCCGCCCGAACTCGCCCATCGCCACCACCAGGGTGCGGTCGAGCATCCCCCGCTGTTTCAGGTCGTCGAGCAGGGCGGCGTACACCCGGTCGAAGATCGGGCCGTGCCGGTCGGGGAGCAGGTCGAAGTTGAACACGTGCGTGTCCCACCCGAAGTCGCAGTTCGGCGTCATCGCCTCCACGTACTGGCTCCAGTTCACCTGCACGTAGGGCACGCCGGCCTGCACCAGCCGGCGGGCGAGCAGGCACGACTGGCCGAACGAGGTCTGGCCGTACGCCTCCCGCGCGGCCGGCTTCTCCCGCGACAGGTCGAGTGCGGCCCGCGCCTCCGGGGTGGTGAGCAGGGAGTAGGCCCGCTTCTGGGTGGCGTCCCACTTGTCGAACGCCGGCCGGTCGGCGTCGCGGCTCAGGCGGTCGAGTCCGCCGAGCAGTGTGCGGCGGTCGTCGAGCGCCGCCGGGGAGAGGCCGTCGAGCAGCTTCAGGGCGGGGATGTCCGTTTCGCCGGCGTCCGAGCAGCCGACGAGCAGCGGGTCGTAGTTCCGCCCCCAGTTGCCGCCGCCGAACCCCCGCATCGGGCCGACCACGTCCCGCGGGTTGCCGCGGCCGATGGCCATGAACGACGGCAACTCCTTCTCGCCCCGGTGTCGGGCGATGACGGAGCCGAAGTTCGGCACCTCGGCCGTCTTCCCTTCGAGCATCCCGGTCAGACCGATCGACCCGGCCTTCAGGTGGTCGCCGTCGGCGTTCACCATCGAGCGGATGAGGGCGAACTGGTCCGACCGGGCGGCGGTTTTCGGGAACAGTTCGGTGAACCGGACGCCCGGCGTCCTGGTCGGAATGGTGCCGAACGGCCCGCGGATCTCGGCCGCCGCCTTCGGCTTCGGGTCGAACGTGTCCAGGTGGCTCGGCGCGCCCCACAGCCAGAGGAGGATGACCGACGCCGGCTTCGCGGCCGGCGGCTCGGCCGCACCCGCCCGCAGGCCGAGGGCGGCCGGGGCGAGTGCGCCGGCGGCGAGGAACGCCCGCCGCGACACCCCGCCGTGCAGGCCGGCGCGAAAACTGCCCACTTCGAGCATCGTTCACCTCGGGTCCGGTGTGTGCGGGTCCGACTCACCGCCCGTCCTTGTACTGCTTGGCCCGCTCGACGAGTGTCTTGTCTTTGCAAAGGCCGATGACGCGGTCGAGCGCCTTCCCGAACTCCTCCTTGTTCGGCTCGCGGAGCGTCTTCGAGTGGGCCAGTTCGACCACCCCCTTGCACGCCGACTGGGCGAGCGTCTTGTCGTCGAGGTACGGCACGACGTACCGCAGCGTGTCGATGTGGCGGACGAACCCGACCCCTTCGAGCAGCGCCCGCCGCTCCTCGTCGCGGGCCGCCAACTTCATCGCCTTCTTGAGCGTTTCGAGCGTGGCAAGCCGCTCCTCCGGGGTGCGGTCGGTGAGCACCGCGTTGATGCGGATGAGGGCTTGAATTGCCCGCTGCTTCTCGGCGTCGGCCCCCTTCTCGGCGAGCGCGAGCAGGTCGTCGTTGGCCGTGCCGTCGGGCCAGTTGCAGAGGCCGACGATTCCGGCGGCACGAAGTGCGGCGTCCTTGCCTGCGACCGCCTCGCGGACCAGTTTCAGGGCGTCCGGCCCGCCGAGCCGACCGAGGAGCGGGAACAGTTCGGGTGCGAGCTTCGCGTCTTGGCGGATCGCCGCCAGCACCGGCTCGGCTCGCTTCTCCGGTGCCGCCTGTGCGCTCACGGCGACGACGGCCAGTTCCGCCTGCTCGCGGTCGTTCCCCTTCGGCGTCTTGAGCAACGCAGTGAGCATTTCGGGGACGGCCGCCGGTGTCGCCAAGGTTTTCAGCCCGGCGAACGCGGCCCGGCGGACCGAGTCATCCGTCGCACCCGCGGCGGTCAGCAACTGGGGCACGGCGGCGGTCGCCTTGCGGCGTTCGAGGACGCCGATCAGGGCGACGGTGCGGGCAGGAGCCTTCTCGGCTTTCAGCACCGCGATCAGTTTCTCGTTCACCCCGTCGGCGGGGAGCGAGGCGAGGCTCTCTGCGGCGTCGCCCGCGGTGGCATCTTTCCCCGACATTGCGTCGAGCAGGAACTCGACGGCGGTGGCGTCACCCAACCGGCCGAGGGCGAGGATGCCGGCCCGCTTCACCTCCGCGTCGGCGCTCTTCGCCGCGGACAACGCGACCCCCGCTTGCGTGCGATCCCCCTTCGCGGCAATGGCCGTGACCACTGCCACCTGGTTCGGTGTGGTCAACTTGTCGAGACTGCCGGCGAGCGTCTTGAGCGCGCCGGCGGTCAGGGTTTCGATCTGCCCGACGGCGACGGCCTTCGCCCCTGCGTCCTCGCCGCTCAGGATTTTCAGGATCATCTCGCCGGCCTTGTCCCCGGCGGTTTGAATCTCACCTCGCACGGCCGCGAGGCGGACCGGCTTCGCCTCGTCCGACGAGTTCAACCCGGCGTAGACCTTCGCCCCCGCAGCGGGATCGGTTTTGCGGAGCCGGTCGGCGTGGGCGAGGAGGGCGTCGGCCACGGCTTTGCGAACCCCTCCTTTCGCCTTGGTTTTCGCGGTGTCGAGTGCGGCCAGGGCATCGGCTCCGGGGGTGCGGCCGAGCGCCCGCGCTGCGGCCACCGCCGTCGGCTCGTCGCTCGAACCCAGCTCCGTTACGATAGCCGCTACTGCCGTCGGGTCGGCCCGGTGGCCGAGGGCGTTCAGCAGCCCGACCTTGGGCTGGCCTGAAGCGGCCTTCAGTGCGGCCGTGAGCGGGGCGGTGGCCTTCGGACTGGGGTTGTTCGCCAGCGCGCGGACGGCGGCCTCTCGAACAACGTCGTCCTTGTCGTCGATCACTCCCGCGACCGCGGGCACCGACTCCTCACGTCCGATCCGCTCCAGTTGCGTGAGCAGCCACAAGCGGGCGGGGGCCGGCGTCTTCGCGTCCAGTTTGGCGGCCATCAGTGTGCAGGCTTCCGCGCGGACCTTCTCGTTGCCGGGTGCGCCGGCGGCGTTGCACAGGTTCTGCCACTGCTGCTGTGCACCCTTGTCGGCCTTTCCCATGCCGGGGAGCAGTTCGTCGAAGGTGGCGGCGAGTGTCTTGCCCTTCAGGTCGAGCGCCGCCGGCTGTGCGAGGGCGAGTGCCGCGCCGAGCAGGGCGCAGGGGAGGGCGAAGGCGAAGCGGTTCATGGCGAGAGGTGGGTGTGTGGGAGGGTGGCGGGGAGGGTGGCGGCGGTCCGCCGGTCACGACAGCGACCACGGCTCCCGCTTGGGCCGGTCGAGCCAGCGGGCGGCTTCGGCGTCGCCGACGATCTCCTCCTTCGCCGGGTCCCACTTGAGCGGCCGCTTCAGCCAGTAGGCGATGTTCCCCAGGTGGCAGACGGTGCAGGCGCGGAGGGCCGCCTCGATGTTCCGGAACGGCTTCTCCCGCGTTCGCACGCAGTGCAGGAAGTCGCCGAAGATGCCGCCCTTGCCGCGGTACGTCGGCATGTCCGAGGCGCGGGGCGGTTTCGCCGGCATCGGCTTGCCGCGGTCCAGTTCGCCCTCGGTGCCGACGTACCGGATGTCCTGCGTGCCGCCGTGGTACATCTTCATGCCGTCGGCGAACACGTAGGTGAGGTGTTTCACTTCCTTGCCGTCTGGCGGAATGATGTCGGTCGGGCCGGTGAGGTGGTGGCCGGTGGCGAACATCGCCGCCCCGAAGCGGTGGGCACCCCAGTCGGTCATGCCGCCGCCGGAGTACTCGCGGAACGGGCGGAACCCGCCCTTGATGAGCGACGAGTGGAACGGCCGCTTCGGCGCTGGCCCGAGCCACATCTCCCACTCGGCGGCGGTCATCCCGTTCGGCAGTTTCTCCTCGCCCAGGGTGCAATCCTCGGACGGCCCGCCGCAGTCCACGTACACCTCTTTCACCGTGCCGAGCGAGCCGCCCCAGATGGTCCGCGGCCAGTCGCCGTAGTCGCCCAGCACCCGCTGGCTGCCGCCGGAGAACACCCGGCTGTAGCGGGCGACCGCGTCGGCCATCGCCCGCCCCTCACGAACGGTCAGGCACTCCGGCTTCTCGCAGTACACGTCCTTCCCGGCCTTGCACGCCTCGATGGTGATGATCGCGTGCCAGTGGTCGGGGGTGCCGATCAGCACGGCGTCGATGTCATCACGGGCGAGCACGTCGCGGAAGTCGGCGTAGGCCTTGCAGTCGGTGTTCTTGTACCGGTCGTTCACCTGCTTGCGGGCCTGCTCGCGGTGCTCCGGCACCACGTCGCACACCGCCACCATCTGCACGTCGGGGAAGCCCATGAACCCGCCCATGTCGCCGCGGCCCTGCCCGCCGCAGCCGATGGTGGCCATCGTGATGCGGTCGTTCGCCGGTGGCTTCTGGGCGGTGGCGACGGCGGGGGCGGCGAGCGCGGCGGTCGTCGCCGCCTTCAAGAAATGGCGTCGGGTGGGGGTCGAGTGTGCCATGTCGGGACCGGGAGAGGTGCGGGCGGAGGGGTAGAAACCGTAACATTTCCGCCTCTCCCTGTCGAGAGGCCACATCACGTTCTTGCGATTCGTTCTGGACCACGCTCTCCCGTATTCCGTCCCAATCGCTTCTCCGGATCGAAAACTGATGACCTCTCCGCTTGGCCGAAGTCGCGGACCGAATTGACGGATCAACTCTGGTCGGAACACCCGCCCGGGTTACCAAGACGCTATCCGCTCTCTCCCCGGCCACGTCACACGAGATGGTCACGCTGATGAACCACCGGATCGGTGTCGCGCCCGCGCTGGCCGTTCTGACCGCTCTTGCGGCCCTCGGTCCGAGTGCCGCCCGCGCCGCCCCGCCGCACGTCGTCCTCATCCTGGTAGATGACCTGGGTTGGAAGGACCTGCGGTGTCAGGGTCACGAGCAACTGAACACCCCGCGGCTCGACGCCCTCGCCACGCAGGGCGTCCGTTTCACCAACGCTTACGCCGCGGCGCCGGTCTGCTCGCCGTCCCGCGGGGCGCTGATCACCGGGCTGGCCCCCGCCCGGTTGCACATCACCCAGCACGGCAAGGACGGACCGGCGTTCTGGCCCAAAGATCGGAAGATACAGCCGCCGGTCGCGGAACACGTCTTGCCGCTGAAAACCGCCACCGTCGCCGAGCGGCTCAAGGAGGCCGGGTACGCGACCGGGTTCTTTGGCAAATGGCACCTGTCGGGCGATCAGGACCCGAAGGACCCGACCGCGGGCGGTCCGGCCTTCTGGCCGGAGCACCAGGGGTTCGACGTGAACGTCGGCGGGTGCGGACTGGGCGGGCCGCCGACGTACTTCGACCCGTACCGCATCCCCGCGATCAAGCCGCGGAAGAAGGGCGAATACCTGACCGACCGCCTGGCGGACGAGGCCGTGACGTTCCTCCAGGAGAACCGCAAGAAGCCGATGTTCGTGTGCCTGTGGACCTACAACGTGCACTACCCGTTCGAGGCCCCGGAGGAGATGGTCGCGAAGTACAAGGGCAAGGAGGGGAAGGGTCTGAAGAACGCCACCTACGCCGCACAGATCGAGGCCACCGACCGGGCCGTCGGCCAGGTGCTCGACGAGATCGACCCACTCGGGATCGCCGACAACACACTGGTCATTTTCACCAGCGACAACGGCGGGTGGGACGGGGCGACCGACAACCGGCCGTTGCGGTCGGCCAAGGGGGACGTGTACGAGGGCGGGTTGCGGGTGCCCCTCATCGTCCGCTGGCCGGGAGTGATAGCGAAGGGGAAGGCGGTCGCCCCGGACAGCACCAACGATACGACCGTCATCGGCACGGACCTGCCGGCCACCATCCTCGACGCGGCCGACGTCCCTCTCGGGCGGAACGAGAAACTCGACGGGGTGTCGCTGCGGCCACTGCTCTTAGGCAAGAAACTCGATCGTGAGGCGGTGTTCTTCCACTACCCGCACTACGCGTGGCACAAGGGCAACCGCCCCGGCGGTGCCGTCCGCTCCGGGGCGTACAAGTTGATCCGCCGGTACGACGACAACTCGCTCGAACTGTTCGATCTGGCGACCGACGCCGGCGAAGAGAAGAACCTCGCGGACAAGAAGCCCGAGTTGGCCTCGCAACTCGACGGCCAACTCGGGCGGTGGCTGAAAGACACGGGCGCGCAAATGCCCACGCCCGTCAAGTGATCGCCCGGCGGGTCACTTCTGGGCCTTCAGCAGTTCAAGCATGGCGTCGCCCATCGCCTTGCCGATGCGGTTGAACCAGATCGCGCTGCCGAGGTAGTGGTACGGGTGGTCCCCGCCGACGAGCTTCCACTGCTCGACGTTCTTCTGCCAGGTGGGGTACAACTCCTCGGCGGCCTTGTCGACCAGCTCGTCGGTGCGGAACGCCCGCACGTTCCCCTTGAACTCCTTCACGTCGTTCATCGCCAGCTGGGCGGTCCGGACGGTGAGCATCGCCCCGGCGACCGGCTTCGACCCGTTCTGCCCCATCGCGGCGATGACGAACGGCAGCTTCGGCGACTTCAAGTCCGTCCGCACGTCGGTGATGAAGTGCTTCATGTTCGACTCGTACTCGTCCTGCCCGCCGTACTGGTCGTTCCACCCCTGGAACCACACGAACCCGGCCAACTCCGTCGTCCTGCCTTGGAGTGCGGGGAACAGGGTGCCGCAGTTCTCCATCACGTCCTTCACCTCCGCCATCATCTTCCGGTACGACGAGCCGTAGTCCTTCTTGATGTCGTCGAGCGTCGGCAGCGGGTCGGACTTCTTGTTCTTCTCGTTGTTCTGCTTGACCCGGTCCTGGGCCTGCTTGAGTTCTTTCTCCAACACGTCCGCCGCCGGGAACCCCGCGGAAGGCGAGCGGAACAGCTTGCACAGCGAATGCCCGCCCCACGCCGCCTTCACCAGCACGACCGGCTCGTCGAAGTGGTTGCCCATCGCCGTGCCGAACTCCAACTCGGCGCCGGTGCGGTCCGGCGAGCCGTAGCCGACCGTGAGCGGCCCCTTGCGGTCGAGGAACTTGATGAACACGTCGTCGCGGACGACCCACTTGTCGTCCTGGCGGAGGTGGGCGAACAGGCCATGCGTCTTCGGGTCGGTGGCCTGGTGGTCGAGCAGCGCGTTCGGTGCTTTGCCCTCCATGTTCGACTGGCCGGCGAGGACGAACACCTTCACCGTCTTGTCGGCCGCCGGTGAGGGCGACTGGGCTGACGCCACCAGCACGGCGGCGAGGAGACATCGGACGAGAGGCGAATTCATGGGCGGACTCCGGGAGAGAGCAGGGTTCGGAACAATGCCGTCACTTCTTCCGCGGCGGGTTCTGCGGCCACATCTCGACATTGGCCCGCTTCGCCCATGCGTCGTACTTCACGGCCAAGTTTGACCCGGTCCGGCATCGTCGCCGCCAGGTCGGTCCCCTCGGTGCGGACCTTCTCCCGGACGTACAGATCCGAGTCGCCGCCGACCGTCACCCCCGCAATGTCCACCTGTTCGTCGGAGGGGATCCTGACTTCGTATCGGCACTGCGCATGGACGTCAGGGTATTCGCCTTCGGTTGCACCGCCGCGGAAAAGCGTTGCGTGGCGGCCCGGAATCGGCACGTTGCATTGCAGGAGGGCCTCCGTCGTGTGCAACTGTCGCCCGGATCGGACCGGTTGCGTTGCACGCCATGCCCCTCGTGTTGCACCGCGGCCTTTCAGGCCGCCGTCGAAGGGGTCGGGCGACCGTTTCCCGGCCGCGGAACACGTCGGTCGACATTTTTATCCGCCATCACCTCCAGGGGTTGCGACCGGCCGAATCGCAGCGAAAGGCCCGTCGGCACGCGCGGTGCCTTTGGTCGTCTCGCCGGCGACGGTGGTCGTCGTCACCCATGAGGACCCGACACGATGGAGATCGCGATCCTGTTCGCCGCCGACGTGGCGGCGGAGGTCAGCCGACGGCTCGGACGGGCGGTCACGCCGCGGGAGGTGACCGCCCTGTTCTACCACAAGAAGGTGCCGGACGAACTCGGCCCGATCGTCGGCGGCCGGCGGCTGATCCGGCCCGAGGCGGTCGAGATGATCAGCGACCTGCTCAGGGGCGATGACACCCCGCAGAAAGGGGGTGCCGGATGACGACCCCCGACGCCGACGCCAAGATCCCGCTCACCCGGGTGCCCGGCCTGAAGACGATGCCGCCCCGGCGGGGCAACACCCGCCTGCACGTGCGGACCGTGTTCCGGTGGGCGCTGACCGGCGTGCGGGGCGTCCGCCTGCGGACCAGCCTCGTGGGCGGCCAAAGGTGCACCACCGTCGCCGACCTGCACGCCTTCTTCGCGGCGGTGGACGCCGCCCGCAAGCCACCATCGGACCGCCCGCCGGCCGCCCGCTCGACCCCGTCGAAGTCGAGCGTCGACGCCGACCTCGGGTCCGCTCTCGCCGAGAGCGGGGAGGAACAGATGCTCAGCTACCTCGTCTGCTACGACATCTCGAACCCCAAGCGGCTCCGCAAGGTGGCGAAGATCTGCGAGGACTTCGGGTACCGCCGGCAGTTGTCCGTCTTTTTGG
>JANNDF010000086.1:0-14018 GCA_031387445.1 Planctomycetia bacterium | reverse complement strand
ATGACTTCGGCGCGGGGCGTGAACACCGTCTGGCACCGCGGGCACTCGAACTCCTGGCCCGGCTCGGCCTGCACCTTCGACTTCAGTTTGGTGTCGCAGTCCGGACAGATGTACTCGAACATGCCGGGCGCACTCCGCGGTCAGACGTAGGGGATGATGGCTCCATCCTACCGCCGGCGGGCGGCTTTCGCCAGACACCGGGAGCGAACGGCGTGCGGCAACTGTTTTCGGCGAACCCGGCCCGCCGGGGCCGGGGGTGGTCGGGAAAACCGAGACACCAGTGCCCTTGCGTGCCGGGTTCGCCAGACAAGCCGTCACACCTTCCTGAACGCGATTGTTAGGGCATGGCCGTCGATCTTCGCTTCGCTCCGGTGCGCTCCTTCCGGCGGCGTGTCGCTCCACCCGGTCGCCTGGCTCTCGGCGGCGATCGTGTCGCGGTGGGCGGCGATGGCCTTCGCCAGCACGTCGGCGGTGGTGCTCAGGTGAAGCACGATGCTGTCGGCGATGTCCAGGCCGGCCTCCTTGCGGGCGATGTTCACCTGCCGGACGACGTTCCGGGCCAACCCTTCCAGCTTCAGTTCCTCGGTGATGGTCGTGGAGACCACGCCTTCCCGCCCGCGGTTGTCCGCGGTGCCGGCGTACCCCGTCTGGGAAGCAGCGTACTCGATCACCACGTCTGTGACCTCCAGCGCCACACCGGCGAATTCGACCGGCCCGGCGCGGAGTTGCTTCGCCAACTCGCGGGCGTCGTGCTTTGCCAACTCCGCTTCGGCGTCCTTCTTCTTGGCGGCGAGCTTCGCGTTGGCCGTCTTCGCGTTGAACTTGGCGGTCGCGGACAACAGGTTCGACCCGGGCCCGGACACGACCACCGCCTTCACGTTCAACTCGTCGCGGATGAGTTGGTCGAACCGCTTCACGGTGGCGGCTTCCTCATCGGACAGCACCCGCACGGCCAGTTCCGCGAGCGGTTGACGCACGTTGATCTTCGCCACGTTCCGCGCCGCCCCGCCGAGCGTAATGACATCACGGAGTGTGTCCATCTGGCCGAGCAAAACGCTATCTGTCGGCATTTTGTCCTCGACGATGTGTGGGTATGTGTTGAGGTGAACAGACTCTTTGTCGTCCGCGGTGCGCAGATTCTTCCACATCACTTCCGTGATGAACGGGATGCACGGGGCGAGCAGCCGGCAGAGCGTCGTCAGCACCTTATGCAGCGTCTGGTACGCCGCCCACTTGTCTTTCAACCCGGCCGCGTCCAGGTCCGTCACCTTGCTATTCAACCGCGACTTCACACGCCGGACGTACCAGTTCGACAGGTCGTCATCGACGAACTTCTCGATAGAGTTTGCAAAGCTCATTACGTCATACGAGTTCAGATATGGCCTCGCATTAGTCGTCTCATAGTACAGCGACGATAGCACCCAGCGGTCGAGATCAGGTCTCTCGAAAAACGGTACCCACTGTTCCTTATTGGTCGGGTCGAAGCCGTCGCCGGCGGCGCAGTTGCAGAAGAAGCTGTAGCTGTTCCACAGCTTGAAGATGAACTTCGACCGCACCTCGTCGGCCGGGCCGGGGCCGAAGTTCAGGTTCAGAGCCGGGTTTTGTCGGCAGTAGAGCCACCGCATCACGTCAGCGCCGATGGCATTGAACGGCACGCTCTGCCCTTTCGGGTCTGTGAGTGCTCCACCCGTGTCGGCAGCGGCGACGAACTCGATGCTGTTCCCGGCGCTCTTGTGCATCTCGTGGCCGAACTGGTCGCGGACAAGCCCGTGGCCGAGCAGCGTTTTGAACGGCGGCTCGCCGTCGCTCATCATGGTGCTGAGCGCGAGCAGGGCGTAGAACCAGTTGCGGAACTGGCCGGGGAAGCTTTCGGTGATGAAGTCGGCGGGATACCACTTCCGCCAGTAGTCGCGGTCACGGTTGTACCCCATCGTGCTGAACGCCACGATGCCGGCGTCGAGCCACGGGTTGCCAACGTCCGGGACGCGGGACATGAGGTTGCCGGTCTTCGGGTTCTTGATCTTCACCTGATCGACGAATGGCCGGTGCGGGCTGTGCCCGTCGAACTCCTGCCACCCTTCCACGGCCCGCTCTTTCAACTCGGCGAAGCTGCCCATCACCTCGAAGTCGCCGGTCTGTTCGTCCACCCAGATGGGCAGGGCGAGACCCCAGTAGCGTTTCTTCGAGATCATCCAGTCGCCCATGTTGCGCAACCAGTCCGTCTCACGGGCTCGACCGTTGAGCGATTCTGGGAGGAAAGTTACTCGTTGGACAACCCGCTTGATTTGCGTCCGGAACGCATCCTTATTCCATTCCAGTTCAGGCGGGTAATAGTCGTCGTGATCGGGCGCGTAGCTTTCCTTTCCCATCGCGGGCTTCGGCCCCATGCCGATGAACCACTCGTCCACCAGCCGGTACAGCAGCTCCGTCTTGCACCGCCAGCAGTGCGGGTAGCGGTGGACGTACCGCTCGACGGCGAACAAGAGGTTCTTCGCCTTCAGTTGCTCGAAGACAGCGTCGGCGGTGGCGGGGTCGGCGGCGTTCTTGCCGGCGAGCGGGCCGAAGCCGTCGAGGAAGTTGCCGGCTTCGTCGAGCGGAGCGACCGGCGGCAGGCCGTTCTCTTTGCCCCAGGTGAAGTCGATGGCCCCGCAACCGGGAGCGGTGTGAACGATCCCGGTGCCTTCGGTGTCGGTCACGTCCTTTCCGCCGCTCACCACACGGTGACACGCCATCGCCGGCTTCGGCGGCGCCCAGTTCTGGGCACGCACCACGCGGGCGACCTCGGCCGGGTAGCCCGACTCCGCTTGTTGTGCCGGGAGATCATCGAACGGGCCGTCGTATTCCCAGCCGAGCAGTTCTTCGCCCTTCACCTCACCCGCGATGGTGAACCCGTCCTTGCCCGCCTTCTCCTTGAACATCTGCTCGATGGACTTGAGGTGCGGCACGCCGTCGAGCCACGCCTTCTTGGACTTCTTGGACGCCGTCGCTGGTTCGTCGCCCGTCGCTAACGCGTCCGGCTCGTTGTTACCGCCGGCCATGCGGTCGAGCTTGAACGCACCTTTCGAGACGTAGTACGTCTCGCCTTTCAGTTGCACCTTCAGGTAGGCCAACTCCAGGTTCACCGCCGCCCCGACGTTGCTGGTGAGCGTCCACGGCGTCGTCGTCCACACCAACAGGCTCTCGTTCGGTCGGTTCCGTAGCGGGAACTTCACGAACGCCGCCCGGTGCTCGATCAGCTTGTAGCCTTCCTTCATCTCCTGCTCGGAGAGGCCCACGCCGCACCGCCCGCACCACGGCATCGCGTCGTACCCGCGGTAGATCAGCCCCTTGCCGTGGCACTTCTTCAGGAAGCTCCAGATCGTGTAGTTGTTCTCGTTGCTCATCGTGAAGTACGACTTCCGCTCGTCCACCGGCTTCGCCCAGTCGGCATCCGTGCGGTCCCAGTCCATCCACATGCCGAGGCGCACGCTCTGCTCGGTCTGCACGCGGGCGAACTTGTCCACGCGGTCCTTGCAGAGCTGCACGAACTTGGCGACGCTCGCCTCGCGGTCGCCCGGCACCAGGTTCTCGATGTCGCGCTTGCTCTTCAGCCCGAGTTCCTTCTCCACCTCCACTTCCACCCACAACCCCTGGCAGTCGAACCCGTTCTGGTACCGCAGCTCGTGCCCGGTCATGGCGAAGTAGCGGTTGAACACGTCCTTGTACGTCCGCCCCCAGGCGTGGTGAACGCCCATCGGGTTGTTCGCGGTGATCGGCCCGTCGAGGAAGCTCCACGTCGGCTTGCCGGCGTTCAGCTCCCGCCGCTTCTGGAAGATGCCGCGGTCGGCCCAGAACTGAAGCACCTCCCGCTCCAGGGCGGGGAAATCGGCCTGCGGATCGACCTTCGAGAAGCTCATCGGCGGACAACCTCGGTGCGAGAGCGGTTATTCTAGGAGTGGAGGCGACAGGCCGGCCGGCGGTTCACCACTACCCTTTCCCACCTGCCGACTTTCGCACTTTCGCACCTGTTGAATAAACTCTCCTCTCCCACACGCACACACCGCACCCTCCCCCGAGGTTCGCAATGGCGAAGCAACCGGCCAAGAAGACTGCCGCCAAGAAGCCCGCCGCGAAACCCGCCCCGAAGACTCCCGCCCCCAAGAATGCCCCCGCCAAGAAGCCGACTCCAGCCGCCAAGAAGGCCGTCAGCGCCGCCCCCGCCACCCGCAAGCCGGTCGCCCCGAAGGTGAAGCTGGTGGCCGCCGGGTCGCTGACCGCTCCCGAAGGGAAGAGCAAGTTCACCCTGTTCAATTTGCTCGGCCAGCCGCGGGCGTACTACTTCGCCGAGCGGGTGGAACTCGACCGCCCGAAGGTCGATCCGAAAGCCAAGACCATCGCCCACAGCATCATCGTGGTGGACCGCTCGGGCAGCATGTACAGCCAGATGCGGGACGTGCGGGACACGCTGCTCAAGCTGCTCACCCTCGACGAGTACAAGCAGTTCAGCCTGGTGGTCACGCTCATCTCGTACAGCGGCGTGGGCGACGTGACGTGCCACTTCCAGCGGGTGTCGGTGGCCGACATCATGAAGCCGGGCAGCCCGGAGCAGCGGGAGATCAAGCGGTTGGACGTGACCTGCCTGACGTGCATTTCCGGCGGGTTGAAGCTGGCGGAAAGTCTCGTGAAGCCGGGCGAACTGACGTGCATCACCCTGCACACCGACGGCTACGCCAACGACCCGTCGAGCAACGCCGAGGTGAACAGCCTACTCGCCCTCTGCAAGCAGTTGCAGGGCAAGGACGTGTTCTTGAACACGATCGCGTACACCGACTACTCCGACTTCCGGCTGCTCTCGCGGCTGGCGAATAGCGTGAGCGGGTCGTGCGTGAAGGCCGGCAACATCAAGATCATGTACGACACGCTGTACGAGAGCACCAAGGCGCTCGGCTCGTCGCTCGTGCCGCCGATTGAAGTGAAACGGCCCGCGGGCTGCGACTTCCAGGTGTTCATCTCGCGTGGGGCGGGGCGGGTGAACGGGTCGGCAGGCGACCTGAAGGTGGTGGGCGTGAAGCCGGAGCACGACGCGGCGGTGTACCAGTATCGCAAGGTGGACGAGAAGGAGTACAAGGCCGCGAAGGACGTGCCCGAGGTGCAAACGAGCGAGGCGGTGTACGCCTTCGCCAAGGGGCAACTGGCCGAGGGGAACATCAACACGGCCAAGTATGCCGTGGCGAGCGCGTTCGACGCGACGATGATCATGGCCCACGGCAAGGCGCTCACCAACCTGCAAGTCGCGGCTCTATCGGTGGACCTCGACAAGCTGCTGTGCAGCCCGGAGGAGTTGGGCAGCCACCACATCCTGAGCGAAGTGCCGGTGAACAAGAAGATGCCGCTCGTCGGCGTGATCGGGCTGCTGGAAGAGAACGCCGACGACTACCTGATCAGCCTGCCGTACTTGCAAGAACACTACGTCCGTCGCGGGGTGAAGCGGCTGCTCGGCACCCGCGACGACGCCGGGAATCTGGTCGAGCCGACGATGAAGACGGAGCCCGTGGAGAACGACGAGTTCGTGCGGGTGAGCAGCTACGACGTGAACCGCAACGCGGCGACGATGAACCTGCTCATCAGCCGGCGGGTGAAACTGGTGCGGACGAAGGGCGGGGAGACGATCGCCCAAGTGGCCGGGGTGAAGCTCGACCAACTCCGCACGTTCAACAACTACACGGTGGTGGGCGACGGCGAGCTGAACATCGACCAGTTCAAGATGCGGATCACCGGCAAGAAGCTGTTCGACGCGCTGGTGAAGGAAGGCATCCTGGAGAACGAGGACGGCACCCCGGCCGGCAAGCACGACCCGAAGGCGGCGTACTTCCTGCGGTTGGACCTGCTCCCACTGGTGCCGCCGTTCGAGGGCGAGGTCAAACTCGACGGCGTGTTCGACGAGCTGTGCGGGCTGAAAATTCTGGCCAGCCTGTGCGGGGCACACTTGAAGGAGGCGTCCGAAGACTTCACCCCCGAGCAGGTGGAGGAGCTGAAGAAGTACTACCTGAGCAAAGCCCTCTTGCTCAACTTCCCGACCACCAACCCGTACAAGGACCGGCTGACGGCACTCAGCGAGGGGAAGCTCGACACCCGCACCAGCTACAAGATCGACATCGGCAACAAGCACATCCTGAACCTGTCCAAGCTGCACAGTGCGAACAAGTTCCTGGAGCGGATGTACGAGATGAAGTTGAACGGGCAGCCGGTGGAGAAGCCGAAGTTCGAGGACGCCCTCGACGGCACCTGGGCCTACGGGTTCAAGACGCTCTCCGCCCGCGTGAAGGTGACGAAGGTGGACGAGCTGATGAAGGAGTACTTCGACGAGTTCCTCGGCCTGAAGGCGACCGGCGTGACGGTCAGAATGCTGGAAGGCGTGGGGGCGAAAGACCTCGCCAAGATGGTCGGCGAGCGGCTGAAAGGTAAGCAGCCCGACCGAAAGGCGTTTGTGGCCGCCCTCACCGACGCCCGCAAGAAGCTCGAAGCCAAGCAGGAGGAGCTGTTCCGCGACCGGCTGACGGCGCTCGTGTTCTACATCGGCAGCACCGGCCTGCTGCCCGAAGAGGTGGACGTGAAGGCACAGACGGCCGACCAGATCGGCAACAAGTACCCCGACCTGGCGCTGGCGAAGGACGAGCGGGATGGCACGTTCTTCGAGATCGGCGACGTGCTGCTGACGGTGTACGCCAAGACGGAAGACTTCAGCCGCGACCCGAAATAGGTGAACCGGTGGCGTGAGCCGCCGGGTGCTTCCCTCCCTCACCCGGCGGCTCACGCCGCCGGTTCACCGGGTCACATCATGCCCGTCCTCCTCGCCATCGACCAGGGCACCACCTCCTCGCGGGCGGTGGTGTTCGACCCCGTCACCTTCGCCGTCCTCGGCTCCGCCCAGCAGGAGATCGAGCAGCACTACCCGGCCGACGGGTGGGTGGAGCACGAGCCCGAAGACATCTGGTACTCGGTCGCCCGCACGGTGCGGGAGGCGCTGGCGAACGCCGGCAAGACCGGGAAGGATGTCGCGGCGATTGGGATCACCAACCAGCGCGAGACGGTGTTGCTGTGGGAGCGAGCGTCGGGGCGGCCGGTGGGTCGGGCGATCGTCTGGCAGGACCGGCGGACGACGGCGATTTGTAAGGCGATGAAGGATCGGCAATCGACCATCACCGCGAAGACCGGGTTGGTCCTCGACCCGTACTTCAGCGGCACGAAGTTGATGTGGATGCTGGAGTCGGACACCACGCTCGAAGCCGCGGCGCTTCGCGGAGAAATCGCAGCCGGCACGGTCGATTCCTTCCTGATCTGGCGGCTGACCGGCGGGACGGTTCACGCGACCGACACCACCAACGCCAGCCGAACGCTTCTCTTCAACATCCATGACCTGAAATGGGACGACGAACTGCTGGCGTACTTCGGCGTGCCGCGGAAGCTGCTCCCCGAGGTGAAGCCGAGTGCGGCCGACTTCGGCGTCACGAAGGGGCTGGACTTCCTGCCCGACGGCGTGCCGATTCGCGGTGTGGCCGGCGACCAGCAAGCGGCACTTTACGGGCAAGGTTGCTTCGCCCCCGGCGACGCGAAATGCACGTACGGCACAGGGGCGTTCTACCTGCGGCATACGGGTGACACCGCGGTGTCATCGCCCGGCGGGCTGCTCACCACCGTGGCCGCCATGCCGACCGCCAAGCCGCAGTACGCGGTCGAAGGGGCGGTGTTCGTCGCCGGCGCCGCGGTGCAGTGGCTTCGCGACGGGTTGCACCTGTTCACGAGCGCGGCCGAATCGGAGCGGATGGCGAAGGAGTCGAACCCGGCCGAGCCGGTGCTGTTCGTGCCGGGGTTCGTGGGTTTGGGTGCCCCGCACTGGGTGCCCGAGGTTCGCGGGGCGATCTTCGGACTAACCCGTGCGACGACCGCGGCAGATTTGGCGAGGGCGGCACTCGAAGGCGTGGCGTATCAGGTGGCGGACCTCGTATCGGTTAGCCGCGAGCCAACGGCGAGCGCGTCGGAGGCACCACTGCGAGTGGATGGCGGCATGGCCCGCAACGACTGGTTCATTCAGTTTCAGTCCGACGTGCTCGGCGTGCCGGTGCTGCGGGCGAACCAGAGCGAATCGACCGCACTCGGGGCGGCGTTCCTGGCCGGGTTGGGGTGCGGGATTGTGCCGAACGAAAGTGCGTTGAAGACGGTGCTCGGCACGGCCACGCGGTTCGAGCCGAACATGACTGAAGGGGATCGCGGGGCGAAGTTGACCGCGTGGCGGAAGGCGGTCGCGGCCGTGGTGGGGTATGCGAAATCGTAGGTCGTGGTCGAACAGTCCCCGCAGGGGACGTGAGGCCCGACGGCCAACCGCCGATCCAGAGGAGTGTGCGATGACGCTATTGCGGTTCACCAACCCGACTGACATTCCGGCGTATCGTGGTTGGGACTTTCAGGTACTCGCCGCAGACATTGCTCTCCGGGCCGAGGACATGCGAGATTTGTACGCCGCGTACCTTGAAACTCATCGCAGGTACCACAGCCAAATCCCCACCCACTGGGAACGGCACGCTGAAGCGCAGCAGGTTGCAGCGCTTCACGCGATGCTGGACAAGGCGTGCGAGGGCGGACGTGACGTGACACTCGACGAGCACGACTATGTGTGGGCGCTCTGCTCCGACCTGATGTTCGACAAGCGGTTCGTGTGGATCCGTTGTCCGGAATGCCACATCGAGTTCGGCCCTGACGAGTGCCAGGTGCTGAGTTGGGCTTTTGGTGGAGGCCTTGCGGCAGAAGGTGGGCGTCGTGTGGTGTGCCCCAAACACCACACGCTCTATTCGTGCGGAGAATGGAATTCGTAGTCGGCCGTCGGGCCTCGCGGTCCTTCGGACCCGCTCGACCGCGACCTACTTCAGCGAATCTACCAGCGCCCACACGTTCGCCGCCTTCGCCGGCACCAGCACGTTCGGCCCGCTTTCAATCGTCGGCAGCACGCCGTGGAAATACTGGGTGAACACCGTCTCCCACGTCGTCGCGTAGTCCTCGCTCGGTCCGCCGAGCGAGCCGTAACTGCGGGCGAATCCGGCGTCGGTGCGGAAGAACCACACCTGCCCGCCGCTCAGGCCCGGCTCGTTCACGCTGTACCCCGTCGCGTTCGTCGGCGGGGTTTGCGTCCACCCGCTGAGGTTGCGGAACGCCGGGATGAGGGCGTTCTCGCTCGGGTCGTCCCAGTTGTGCGCGAACTCGTGGTACACCGTCGCCCACACCTTCAGCGGGTCGCCGCCGAACGCCTGGCTGGTGAACGACAGCACGCCATTCGTGTTCCACCCGAGCACCGTGCTGCCGTCCGGCAACGTGGTCGCCGCCCAGCGTTCGAACCCCATCGCCTGCCCGCCGGCCGTTTTCAGCAGCTTGGTGTTGCCGGTGAGCGAGTGCAGGTTGCCCAGCGCCTTGTCGACAGTCGTGATCTCGTCTTCGCGCCAGTCCTGGGCGGTGGCGTTCAGTTGGCGGTTGGCGGCCGTGCCGGGCGTAAAGCGAATCACCGCGTCGCCGCTGTCGGCGTCGGCGATCATCGTGTTTCCGGCCGTCCAGTCGAGGAAGCGGTCGGCCCCGGCCCCGCCCGTCAGCCGGTTGCTCCCCTTCCCGCCGAACAACCCGTCGTTGCCCGTCCCGCCGTCGAGGATGTCGTTGCCCGCCCCGCCGTACAGCGTGTCGTTGCCGCCCAGCCCGCTCAGGTAGACCCCGCGGGTGACGCCCGCCCCAACCGTCAGCGTGTCGTTCCCCTCGGTGCCCAGCAGGTACAGCCCTTCCAGCGTGGACTCGGCGAACGTGAGGCTGCCGACCCGCCCGACCCCGCCGGCCGTGGTCACGGAGGCACTGGTCAGCCCGCCGACCACGAGCGAATCGACACCCGCGCCGGCGTTCAAGCTGATCGGCGTGCGAAGTGCCCCGGCGGCTACGCGGAGGGTGTCGGCCGCCGCGGTGCCACTGATCGCCACCGATTCCATACTGCCGGCGTCGAACGACACCGCCGCCGTACCGCCGGTCGGCCGGATGTCCGTCCACGGGCCGTTGTCCAGCACCGCGGCCGACGGCAGGTTCATCACCCGTATGGCGTCGGTGCCAGGTCCGCCGGTGAACTTCACGTTCAGCGTGGGGGCGCCCAACACGAACAGGTGGTCGTTCCCGTCGCCTGCGTCAATGGTGATGTCGTCGCCCGCCACCGCCCACGCTCGCCCGGACGGGTTGTGCGCCTCCACCACCGCTTGCGTGGGGGAAATGGCGTACACGAGGAACACGTCGTTACCGGGCGTGCCGACCACCGCCGTCGGGGTGATGCGGTCGGCGAGGAGTTCGAGGCGGAGTTTCGGCGTCATGGCGGGCATCGGCGTGGTGGGTGTTGATTCTGTCGGGCGGGGGGCGGTTCGTCACGGAGATTTCGGCTGAATGTTCAGACCTGGCGCGAACGGCCGCGGGCGGCAGTCCGGACTTCCGGCACGGTTGACACCGAGTTCGGGGAGTCACCTCACTGACCCGTTTCATTCGCGTCAGATTACCTAGTTTAACATCCTGACTTCCTCACTCCCACCCACTCCGAGAACTGCCATGCGTCTGAGGGTGTTCGCCGTCCTGTTCGCCGTGATCAGTGTCAGTGGGCTGTCAGTGGCCGCCGACGAGCCGAAAGGCCCGCCGGAGTTCGCCGCCCTCAAGTACCGTCTCGTCGGGCCGTATGCCGGCGGGCGGGTCAGCCGGGCGTGCGGGGTGCCGGGCGACCCGCTCACCTATTACGCCGCCACCGCATCGGGTGGGGTATGGAAGTCGGCCGACGGCGGGCTGACGTGGAAGCCCATCTTCGACGACCAGCCGACCAGCAGCATCGGCAGCATCGCGGTGGCACCGAGCGACGCGAACGTGGTGTACGTGGGCACGGGCGAAGCGAACATCCGCGGCAACGTGTCGCCGGGTGCGGGCATCTTCCGCAGCACCGACGCGGGCAAGACGTGGAAGCACGTGTGGAAGCAGGTGGGGCAGATCGGCACCATCGCCGTCCACCCGACGAACCCGGACGTGTGCGTGGCGGCCGTGCTCGGGCACGCCTTCGGCGCGAACGCCGAGCGGGGCGTGTACCGCACCACCGACGGCGGCAAGACGTGGGCAAAGGTGCTGTTCGTGAACGACGACACCGGCTGCTCGGACGTGGTGATTGATCCGAACAACCCGCGGGTGATGTTCGCCGGCTTCTGGCAGACCCGCCGGAAGCCGTGGGAACTCACCAGCGGCGGGCCGGGCAGCGACCTGTTTGTCTCCCGGGACGGCGGCGACACCTGGGTGTCACTGAAGAAGTTGGCCGTGGACGACAAGGAGAAAGGCAAGAAGAAGAACGGCCTGCCCGAAGGCATCTGGGGCCGGGTGGGCGTGGCCGTCGCGCCGTCGGACTCGACCCGCGTGTACGTCGTCATCGAGGCCGAGAAGGGCGGGCTGTTCCGCTCGGACGACGGCGGGGAGAACTGGACCCTCGCCACCGACGACCGCAACGTCCGCCAGCGGGCGTGGTACTACAGCACGCTCACCGTTCACCCGAAAAACGCGGACGAGATCTGGGCACCGCAGGTACCGATGCTCAAATCGACCGACGGCGGCAAGTCGTTCAAGAAGACGAGCGGCGGGCGGCACGGCGACTACCACGACGTGTGGTTCGACCCGACCAACCCGAAGCGGATGGTGAGCGCCGACGACGGCGGGGTAAATATCTCCACCGACGGCGGCAAGACGTGGTTCGCCCCGCCGCTGCCGATCACGCAGTTCTACCACGTCCACGCCGACAACCACACGCCGTACCGCGTGATGGGGTGCATGCAAGACCTGGGCAGCAGCAGCGGGCCGAGCAACAGCCTGACGGGCGGCATCGAACTCGGCATGTGGGGGCGAGTCGGCGGCGGTGAAGCGGGCCACGCGGTGAGCGACCCGAAGGATCCGAACATCGTGTACGCCGGCGAGTACGGCGGCATCATGACGCGGTTCGACCGCCGCACGAACCAGGCCCGCAACATCTCGGTGGCGCAGTACAACCCGAGCGGGATCGAGCCGGCCAAGCACAAATACCGCTTCCAGTGGACCGCGCCGATCCTCGTGTCGCAGCACACCGGGGCGGTGTACCACTGTGCCAACTTCGTCTTCCGCACGACCGACGGCGGGCAGACGTGGGAGAAGGCCAGCCCGGACCTGAGCCGCAACGACAAGCAGAAGCAGCAGTGGAGCGGCGGGCCGATCACCGGCGACAACACCGGGGCCGAAACGTATTGCACCATCTTCGCGTTCAGCGAATCGCCGAAGCAGAAGGGCGTCTTCTGGGCCGGCACCGACGACGGCAAGGTGTGGGTGAGCAAGGACGACTGCAAGACGTGGACCGACCTGACCGCGAACGTGCCCGAGCTGCCGGACTGGGGGACGGTCGAGTGCATCGAACCCAGCCCGCACGACGCCGGCACCGCGTACCTCGTGGTCGATAACCACCGTATGGACGACTACCGCCCGCACGTCTGGAAGACGACCGACTTCGGCAAGACGTGGACCCGCATCGTCGTCGGGCTGGACGCCGGCACGCACTGCAACGCCGTCCGCGAAGACCCGAAGAAGAAGGGCCAACTCTACCTGGGCACCGAACGCGGGATCATGTTCAGCACCGACGCCGGCGGGTCGTGGGCGAGCCTGCAATTGAACCTGCCGACGGTGCCGGTGTCGGACCTGCAAGTGAAGGACAACGACCTCGTGGTCGGCACGCACGGCCGCAGCATTTGGATTCTGGATGACCTGACGGTGGTTCGGAACTGGAAGCCGGCGCTCGCCGACAAGCCGGCGCACCTGTACGACGTGCAATCGGCCACCAAGTGGGCGCTCGGCAGCGGCGGCATCTTCCCGAACCGGGCGACGAGCACGAAGAACCCCGACTACGGCGCGGTGGTGTGGTATCACCTGAAGGACGAGCCGAAAGAGGACGTGACGTTGGAGGTGTTGAACGCGAGCGGCAAGGTGATCGCCAAGGCCGAGAAGAAGGCCAAGAAGAACAAGCCTCAGAGCGGGGGCCGTGAGGCCCCTGAGTCTGACGACGAAGACGACGAGGACGACGAGAACCAGGAGAAGAAGGTGCGCAAGATGCCGGCCGAGAAGGGGCTGAACAAGTTCGTGTGGGACTTCACGCACGACGGGGCCGACACCATCCCCGGTGCGAAGGTGGACGCCGGCAACCCCGGCATGAGTATCCCGGCCGCACCGGGCAAGTACACGGTCAAGCTGACCGTCGGCAAGCTGACGCAGTCGGCGGCGGTGGAGGTGAAGGCGGACACCCGCGGGCACTCGGCCCAGGCGGAAAAGGCGTTGCTCGCCGACCTGACCGGGCAACTCGGAAACCGGAGCGGGCAGATCCGATTCCCCGAAGCCGGATTGAACGGGTTCGAGAAGAAACTGAGCGAGTCGTCGTCGAGTGATGCCGCCGCGCAGGAAACCTTCGCCCTGCAACTCCGCGATCACATCCAGCAGCTCACCGACACCGTGCTGCGGCTGCGTGCGGTGCAGAAGCAGATCGGTGTGCGGAAGGAGTTGTTCAAGGACGACAAGGCGGCCGAGCAGCAACTGAAGGACGAGGCGGCGTTCGCCAAGAAGGTGGCCACGCTGGAGGAGAAGCTGCACAACCCGAAGGCGAAGGTGGTGTACGACGTGTTCGCGGCCAAGCCGGGGGCGATGCTGTATTCGCAACTCACGTGGCTGCTCGGCAACGCCATCGACGGCGAGGGACTGCCGACCAAGGCGCAGACGGAGTTGGAAAGCGAGTTGGCGAAGGTGCTCGGCGGATACGTGGGCGAGTTCGACAAGTTGACCGGCGACGACATGAAGAAGGTGAACGAGTCGGCGAAGAAGGCCGGGCTGCCGGAGGTGTACCTGCCGCCCGCGAAGAAGAAGTGACGACCGCTCGCCCGACGTGCGTGTGCACTCGGGGGTCGGCTCGGAGGGCGCCAGAAGCTTCTGGCGCCCTC
>JANNDF010000058.1:0-11909 GCA_031387445.1 Planctomycetia bacterium | reverse complement strand
CCGTAAATGTGCCGCTCGGGCAAGCGGCACCTACTGAGATCCGGAATGACCTGGAACGCCGTCCGCTCGCACTTCCCCGTCACCCACAAGTGGGCGTTCTTCGACCACGCGGCCGTGTCGCCGATCCCCGACACCGCCGCGGCGGAGTTGGCCCGCTACGCCCAGGTCGTCGGTGAAAACGGCATCGCCGCCGTTGGCGAACTGGTGGCCGGCACGAACCGCGTGCGGCACCTCGCCGTCAAGCTCATCAACGCGCCGGATGTGAATGATGTGATGTTCGTGCCGAACACCACCGTCGGAATCGGGCTGATCGCCGAGGGCTTCCCGTGGAAGGCCGGCGAGAACGTGGTGCTGGCGGCGGAGGAGTACCCGTCCAACCAGTACCCGTGGCTGAATTTGCAGGGCCGCGGGGTGGAGGTGCGACGGGTGCCGAGCCGCGGCAACCGCGTGGAGGTCGCCGACATCGCCGCGGCGATGGACACGAACACGCGGGTGCTGAGCGCGAGTGCCGTGCAGTTCGCCAGCGGCTTCCGGGCCGACCTGGATGCGCTCGGCGAGCTGTGCCGCACTCGCGGGGTGTTCTTTTTCGTCGACGCCATTCAGGCGCTCGGCGTGTTCCCGATTGATGTTCAAGCTACGCCCATCGATGCCCTCGCCGCCGACGGGCACAAGTGGCTGCTCGCTCCCGAAGGGGCCGGGTTCGCCTACGTCCGCCGCGAGTGGGTGGACCGCTTGCACCCGATCGGCGTCGGGGCACACAGCGTGGTGAACCCGTTCGAGTACCACACAATTGACTTCAAGTTGAAGCCGCACGCCGGGCGGTGGGAGGGCGGCGCGCTGAACGTGCCGGGGTTGTGGGCACTCGGCGCGAGCCTGGAATTACTACTCAACGCGGGCATCCCCAACGTGGCCGCGCGTGTGCTGGAACTGACCGACTACCTGTGCGAGCGCGTGTCGGCAGCCGGGTGCGAGGTGTTCAGCAGCCGCACGGGAAGCGACCGCTCGGGCATCGTGTCGTTCACCAAACCGGGCCACGACCAGAAGGAGGTGATGAAGCGGTGCAAGGCGGCCGGCGTAGTGGTCAACTGCCGGGCCGACCGCCTGCGAGCCAGCCCGCACTGCTACAACACGGAAGAGGAGATCGATCGGCTGATCGATTTTTTGTAGCCGGGGTCTGTGACCCCGGACCGGCCTTACAGAGGCCGGCTACAGCAGTCCGGCCGCCGCCAGCACCGCTTTCAACGTCGCCTTCTTCTCGTCGCTCAACGGGCTGATCGGCCGGCGGTTCGGCCCACATGGCTTGCCGAGCAACGCCAGAGCTTCCTTCACCGCCCCGTTGCCGGTGCCGAGCGACAGCGCCAGCCGCACGGGGGAGAGCTTGTCCTGGAACGCCCGCGCCGCGTCCAGGTCGCCATTCTTGAACGCCTCGTAGATGCCGACGCACAACCGCGGGGCGATGTTGCACGTGGCGGGGATCGCTCCGCGGGTGCCGAACATCAGCCCGGCGAGGATGAGCGTGTCGCGGCCGAGCAGCACGCTGAACCGCTCGCTCTGCGCCCGCTTCACCAGTTCAATCGTGTTCTGCAAGTCGCCCGACGAGTCCTTGATACCGACCACCTGCGGGTGTTCGGCCAGCTTCGCCACCGTGTCGGGTTCGATGCTCACCCCGGCACAGGTGGCCGGGTTGTTGTAAAGGATGACCGGCACGCCCGCGACATCGGCCACGCGGCGAAAGTGGTCCACCAACTCCGCCTGCGTCGGCTTCAGGAAGTACGGCGTGATGACCGACACCCCCGCCGCCCCCTCCTTCGCCGCCATTTTGCTCAGACGCACCACCTCGCCCGTCGTCTCGGCCCCGGTGCCCACGTACACCTTCGCCCGACTACCGACGTGTTCCACCGCTGCCGCCGTCACCGCCTGCTTCTCCGCCTCGCTCATCGCGTAGAACTCGCCGGTGGTGCCGAGCACGAAAATGCCGTGTACCTTTTGCCCCAATTGCCAATCGATGTGTTTTCGCAGGGTTTCTAGGTCAAGTGACTCGTCATCCTTGAACGACGTCACGATTGGCGGGATGATGCCTTGCAACACGCGGAACCCTCGGCGGTGGTGTGGGACGGAGCACCATGTGGTTGTACACGCCGCGTGACGAGCCGCTATTGATCGTCAGTCGGCGGTTTCACCCGCACCACCCAGGCGAACGCGCCCAGCATCACCGCCGTCACCGCGAACGCCGGGAAGAGCAGCGCGTATTCGCCCAGGCGGGTCTTGGCGGTGGCGAACAGCAGTGGGCCGACGGCCGAGAACAGCACCGTGAGCAACTGCGCCGCGCCTTGAATGCGGCCGAGCGCGGCCGGCCCGTACAGCCGCCTCCAGACGGTGAAGAAGCAGACGGTGATGACCCCGCCGGCGGCGGCGAGCGCCGCGGCGTAGGCGTACACCTGCCACTCGGTGACGACGATCGGGAACACGCCGAGCGTGCCCGCGAGCAGCAGCATCGCACCGGCGAACAGCTTTCCGAGCGGCAGCTTCGTGGCCAGCCACCCGCCGATCAGGTTCGCCACCAGCCCGATCGGGATGCCGACTATGGTGACGGTCAGGAAGATGTCCTTCGAGAACCCACGCTCGGCCAGGATCGACTCGTTGAACAGCGTCGTGCCGGATGTCACCAGCCCGTAGAACGATGTTCCCAGGGCGAACGCCCAGAACGCCGGCGACCGCAGTGCTCCGCCGAACGTGCGGCTCAGCTCTCCGGCGGTGTCTTCGTTCTTCACGTCCGCCACGCGATCCCGCACCAGTAGCAGAGAGATCACCGCCGACGCCAGGACGCCCACGCCGATGCCCGCCCACGGCGTCCGCCACTCGTTCGGGTCGGCCATCACCACTTCACGCAACACGCCGAACGCCGCGACGAAACCGATTGTGGTGACGCACGAGTACACGCCCATCGCCAGCCCGTTCCGCGTGCCGGCCGACCGCCCGATGAGCGTGAGACTGGCGACCGACAGCGCGCTCTGCCCGAACCCACGGGTGAGCAGGACGAACGCGAACACGCCGAGCCACCCCTCCGGCCACAGCGCCAGCCCGCCGACCGAAAGGGCCAGCAGTGCCATCACGGATGACAGAACCGCCCGCGACCCGATGCGGTCGATCAGCCAGCCGCACGGCAGGCAGAACAGCCCGCCGAGCAGGGTGGCCCACAGGTTCATCGCCCCGTACTGCTCGCGGCCCAACTCGAACGCCTTCATCAGCGGTTCGGTGAAAAGCCCCAGCCCGTGCGTGCGACCGGGCAGCGTCGCCACCATCGCCAGCGCGGCGAGGGCGACGTGGACCCACCGCCACGCCGTAGGACGAGTGACGACGGGCGGCGTTGAGAGGGTCGTAGGCATCGGAATGTACGGCGGCAGTAACCGCTACTGTTATCCGGTCACGGGTCCGATTCGGACACCACTTCGCCGCCCGCCCTCGTAATCAGCTTGCGGAGAGTCCGCGGGTCCATTGACTCGCGGAGCATGGCCACGTGCCCGTCGCAGAACACCACGTGCGCGCCGCCGGGGTGGAAGCTGAAGATCTCCTCGTTCGGCCCGCAATTGTTCGTCGCCCACGGGCACCCCGTCGGCCCGCCGAACGGCGTCTTGTTGTTGTTGATGCCCTTCGAGATGCCGAACGCCGAGTCGGGTTCGGCCCAGCGGTGGATCTGCCGAAGGCCGCCGGTCACCGGGTCGGGGTACGGCATGGTCATGGCTTCGCTCCGCCCGACCACCTCCCCGATGGCCACCGTGTTGCTCGTCCCGTCCGTGATCGACAGCACCGACGCACGGCCGAGGATCAGCCCGCCGTCCGCGCGGGTGTACTTGTTCCGGTCGCCGGTGACCGGGTCGATGTCCACGTAGTAGATCGGGCCGTAGTCGGTACACCCGTAGCCGGCGGAGTCGGCCGCCTGGGGGCGGAGCGGGTTGCTCGGGCAGGTGAGGAGGGACGGCACGGACTTGGCGGCCGTCTGGTTGGCCGGCGTCGCGTTGTATGCCACCCGCAGGTCGAACTGCCGGTACACGTTGTCCTGCTCGAAGTACGGCAGCAGGTGCGTGAAGGTGGAGTGCAATTCGAAGGCGACGGACGGCGGGCTGGTGGCGTAGTTCGTCCCCTGGCCGCTCGACGGCAGGTGCCCGTACGCACTCTCGTAGTTGTGCAGCCCGATCCCCAGTTGGCGGAGTTGGTTCTGGCACTTCGTGCGGGCAGCGGCCTCCCGCACCTTCTGCACGGCCGGCAGCAGCAGACCAATCAAGATGGCGATGATGGCGATGACGACCAGCAGTTCGATGAGCGTGAAGGCGGGGCGTGGGGAACGTGACACGGGCGGCACCGGGTGGGATGAACGGGATGACATCTGCCCTTCAGACAAGATGTTATCCGGTCAGACGCCCGCCGGCTGGCGGAAATTCAATCCGCCGCAGTCCGCGGCACGATAATGACCGCACCCCCAGGACCCACCGCCAGTGGCCAAGAAGCGCGACCCCCTGCAACCCGACCGCTGTGCCGAGGTGCTCGCCGCGCTCGCCGCCCCCGAGCGGCTCCGCATCATCCGCCTACTGTCCGACGGCGAGCGGAACGTGACCGAGATCATCGACGGGGCGAACATCCCGGCGCTCAACGTGTCGCACCACCTGACCGTGTTAAAGCACGCCCGGCTGATCCGCGGGGAGAAGCGGGGGCGATTCGTGGTCTACTCGATCACCCCGCAGGTGCTGGACGAAGTGGTGATGGCCGGCGTGCCGAAAGAGGCGATCAACCTGGGCTGTTGTCAACTCGTCCTCCCGACCGACGAGAAGTGACCTGGACGGGCGAACCGGAGGCACCCCGCCGTGACCGACCCCGCGTGCGACACCGCCTGGCTGAATGAGCGCGTGGGGAGGTTGCGTGCGGGCGACCGCCAGGCGACCGACGACCTGCTGAGGGCGGTCGGCGGTCGGCTCGAACGACTCGCACGGCGGATGCTCCGCGGCTACCCCGTGGTGCGATCCGGGGCCGACACCGGTGACGTGAGTCAGGGGGCGGCACTACGGTTGGCGAAGGCGCTCACGGCGGTGGCGCCTGCGTCCACCCGCGAGTTCGCCGGCCTCGCCGCGTTGCAGGTCCGCCGCGAACTGATCGACCTCGCCCGCCACCACTCCAGCCGCGGGGGTGCCGCACGGGTGTCCGACCCCGGCACCGCCGACTTCGGCACCGCCGGCGGGGACTCGCCCGCCGAGCTGGAACTGTGGGCCAACTTTCACGCCGCGGTCGATCACCTGCCGGACGACGAGCGCGAGGTGTTCGCCCTGCTCTACTACCACGGGCAGACCCGCGAGCAGGCGGCCGAGTTGCTCGACGTGGCCGAACGAACCGTCTACCGCCGGTGGGCTTCCGCGTGCGCCCGGCTGAGCGAGCGGCTCGGCGGGCAATTCCCCCAGGGCTGACCGATGACCCCCGACCTGCCGCCCGAACCGCCCGACGACGTGATGTCCGACTGGCTGGCAGCGTGCGAGGCGGCCGGGCGCGACATTCCGCCGGCCGAGTTCTACCACGACCGGCCGGACTTGACGGCCAAGTTGAATTGGCTCTTAAGGGTGATGCGGCAGGTGGAGGCGCTGATGCCCAAGGTGGACGACACCGGCGACCGCCCGTCGGCCGAAACGGTGGCGCGAGTGGAGGAGTCGGACAGTGCACCCCCCGCCGATGCACCGCCGGGGTACGAGCTGCTGGGCGAACTCGGCCGCGGCGGGATGGGCGTGGTTTACAAGGCCCACAACCGGGCGCTCAACCGCATCGAGGCGGTGAAGGTGACGCGGGCCGGGGAGTTCGCCGGGCCGCGAGCGCTCGCCCGTTTCCGGTTCGAAGCGGAAGCAGCGGCCGGGCTGGACCACCCGAACGTCGTCACGGTGTATCGCGTCGACGAAGGCCCGTCCGGTCCTTTCATAGCCATGCGATTCGTAGACGGTGAGAGCCTGGCCAAACGCGCGCCGGCCACCCCACGCCAGATCGCCACACTCCTGGCGAAGGTGGCACGGGCCGTTCACTTCGCCCACCAGCGGGGCATCCTCCACCGCGACCTGAAGCCGGACAACATCCTCGTGGACGCGGCGGGTGAGCCGTTCGTGGCCGACTTCGGCATCGCCCGGCGACTGGACGCCGACGCCACACTCACACTGGCCGGCTCACCCATCGGCACGGCGGCGTACATGGCCCCGGAACAAGCCCGCGGGGATGCCAACCTGACTGTCGCGGCCGACGTGTACGCACTCGGCGGAGTCCTGTACCAACTGCTCACCGGCCGGCCTCCCTACAGCGGGTCGGTGCCCGAGGTGCTGCGGAAAGTGCAGTCCGACGAGCCGCCGCCCGACCCACGCGATGTGAACTCGACCGTCGATCCGGACCTGCGGGAAGTCTGCCTGAAGTGCCTGCACAAGAACCCGCCCGACCGCTACCGCACCGCCGCCGAGCTGGCCGAGGACTTGGAGCGGTTCGCCCGCGGGGACCCGGTGACCGCCCGCCCGCCGGGGTTCTTCGACTGGGTGAGGCAGATCGCCCGCACCCGCCCCGAACCGCACCGGCACTACTCGTGGCAGGTGACCGCGTGGTTCGGGGTACTCGTGTTGCTCGCGAGCGTGGGGGTCTACCTGCTCGCGCGGTTCGGCGGAGCGGCCATCGGGGTGTGGGCGGCGAACGGCGGGTGCGCGGTGGCGATGGCCGCGGTGTTGTGGTGGTTCATGGTGCGGCGGTTCCGTGAACTGCCGCCGACCGAACGGCACTCGCTCATCATCGCCGCCGGGCATGTGGTGGTGTACCTGTCCGTCACCGCCGCTTACGTCCCGCCGTCGCTCACCGCTTCAGCCGTTTCCGCACTGGCCATGTACCCGGCGCTGGCCGCGTGCAGCGGGCTGGGTCTGTTCACCCTCGGCTCAACCAACTGGAGCCGCTTCTTCCCGCTCGGGCTGGCCTGCATCCTCGCCGCCCCTCTGCTCGCCTTCTGGCCGGACATTTCCCCGCTCGTGTACGGCGTCGGCATCGCCGCCGTCATGTGGTACTGGGCGTTCACCAAGAAATTTATGTTCGGTGTGCCACGGGAACGAGACGACGAAAAATGATGGCAGGCTCCGGTCGTCGCGTCCGCTCACTTCTTGTTCATGTAGCCGCCAACTCGGTGCCTGGCTGAGAAAGCCATCGCCGACTGCGTAAGGCCTCGTCCCCCCGACCGCTGACGCTTCAGCTCGGTCGGGCTCACCCGACCGTACCTTCCCCACCCCATTCGTCCCGGCCACTTCACGCGGCACGCCGCCCCGATGCGGCGCGCCCGTGCCGGCCCACGCCCGGAGCCGCACTCATGCTCGTCGCCCTTCAGGTCTTCGTGCTGATGCTCGTCCTGCTTGCCGCCCAAACGGCGCTCCTGCGTGCCGGCAAGTGGGTGCCGTGGGCGCTGTTCGCCGCCGTGCCGGTGGTGCTGCTCCCCTCTTGGATTGCCAACAACCAGTTCGACCTGTTCATGTGGGCCAAAGGGTACTCCGTCGCCGTTTTCAACGTCTGGGTGGCGGCGGTTCGGTTCACACGGCTCGGCCGGTCGGAATGGGCGCGGCGGTCGATCCCGCTGATGCTCGCCGTGAACATCACCGAGGCGGTGGTGGTGGACTTGGCCAGCGGCGGTCTGGCCCACCTGCTGAACGCGGCGGCTGGGGTGCTGCTCGTCACCACCCTGCCCTTCGGCCGTGCGGGGACGTGGGTGGACGCGGCGAGCCGGTCCCGCGACCTCCGCGTGGCCACCTCCCGCGGGTGGGTGATCGGGTATTCGCTCTGGAACTGGGCGTTCGTGCTGCTCAACTACCCCGAGTTCGCCGGGCACCACGCCGCGGTGTTGGCCGCCGGGCTGGTCGTCGGGCTGATCGATCCGGCCCGCTGGGCACAGGCACGGGGGTACGCGCTCGGGCTGAACCTGCTCGCCACGGCCACCTTCTTCACCCCGATGCGGGCCTGGCTCGACACGTCGGGGTGGCAGAACCCGTGGCTCGGCCTCAGCGTGGCGACGGCGGTGGTGGTTGTCGGAATCGGGTTGGGGGTCGGCCGCTTCTGGCGGTGTGGGGCGAAGGCGACGAAAAAAATCTCGACGGGGTGTCAGGGTGAGGCGACCGCGTCCGCTACCCTCCTGTCAACCCACACCGTCGGAGCCTGACAATGACCCGCCCAGCTCATCGCCGTCATGCCGTCGTCATCGGCGGCAGCATGGCCGGACTGCTCGCCGCCCGTGCCCTGGCCGACCACTTCGACCGCGTCACCGTCCTCGAACGCGACCGCCTGCCCGACGGCCCCGACGCCCGCAAGGGCACCCCGCAGGCCCGGCACATTCATGTGCTGCTCACCGCCGGCCGGCGGGCGCTCGAACGCCTCTTCCCCGGACTCATGGCCGAACTGGTGGCGGCGGGGGCGGCCGACTACGACGCCATCAACGACTTCGAGTGGATCGCGGCGGCCGGACGGGCAATGCGGTTCCCGTCCGACATCCGCCTGCTCGGGGCCACCCGCGACCTGATCGAGTGGGGCGTGCGCCGGCGGGTGCTGGGCGACCGGCGGGTGACGGTGCGGCAGGGGGTGGACGTCGCCGAGTGGCGACTGGACACGAACGGCCGGCGTGTCGTCGGGCTTACGCTTTCAGATCGCACGGCCGGCACGACCGAACAACTCGAAGCCGACCTGGTGGTGGATGCCGCCGGCCGCGGGTCGCGGACCCCGCAGTGGCTGACGGCGGCCGGCTACCCCGCCCCACGAGAAACGACCATCGACGGCTTCCTCGGCTACTCGTCCCGCATGGTTCGCCCGCCCGCCAACTTCTCCGGCGACTGGAAGACGCTGTACATCCAGTGCGCCCCGCCGACCCGTAAGAGGGGTGGGGTGATCGCCACCGTCGAGGGCGGGCAGTGGGTGGTGACCCTGTCCGGCGGTGGGAAGGACTACCCGCCGACCGACGAGGAGGGGTTCCGGGCGTTCGCCCGCTCGCTGGCCGACCCGCGGTTCGCCGAAGCGTATGAGGCGTCCGAGCCGCTCACCCCCATCGTGGCTACGAAGACCACCGGGAACCGGGTGCGGCACTACGAGGAACTGACTCGCCGGCCGGAGGGGTTGCTGGTGACGGGAGATGCCGCGTGTGCGTTCAACCCGGTGTACGGGCAGGGCATGTCGGCCGCAGCGGTCGGGGCGGAGTTGCTGGCGGACTGCCTGCGGTCGCGGGGCAACTCCGACGACGGGCTGGCGGCCGACTTCCAGAAGAAGTTGGCAAAGGCGAACACCCGGCCGTGGCTGCTCGCCACCGGCGAGGACTACCGCTACGCCGAGGCCGAAGGCCCACCCGCCGGTCGTGTGACGCGGCTGATGCACCGCTACCTCGACCGCGTGTTCGCCGTGGCCACCCGCGTGCCGAGCGTCCGCAAACGGCTGGTGGAGGTGATCCACCTCGTCCGCCCACCGGAAAGCCTGTTTCATCCGAGCGTGCTGGCTCGCTCCGTCTTCGCCCGCGGGTGATTCAACCTTCACTCCTTTTGAGGTCTACCCATGTCCGAACCAATCCTCCGCACGCTGCAAACGAACGGCATCACGATGCGGATCGCGGAGCAGGGCACCGGCCCGCTCGTGCTGCTGCTGCACGGCTTCCCCGAAGGCTGGTACTCGTGGCGGCACCAGCTTTCGGCCCTGGCCGCGGCCGGATACCGGGCGGTCGCACCGGACCAGCGCGGCTACGGCGGCACCGACAAGCCGGACGCCATCGACGCTTACGACATCCTCACACTCACCGCCGACATCGTCGGGCTGGTGGCCGCACTCGGGGAAACACGGGCGGTGGTGGTCGGTCACGACTGGGGTGCGCCGGTGGCCTGGCACTGCGGGCTGCTGCGGCCGGACCTGTTCCGTGCTGTCGGGCTGTTAAGCGTGCCGTACCTGCCCCGCGTGTGGAACGACCCGCGACCGACCGACCTGATGCGGGCGATGGTGCCGCCGGGCATGGTGTTCTACCAGTACCACTTTCAGGAACCGGGCAGGGCGGAAGCGGAGTTGGAGGCCGACGTGCGGCGGGCGCTGACCTTGTTCCTGTACGCCGCGTCCGGTGACGCCCCGGCGGAGAAGCGGTGGCGGTACGTGTTCGCCGAGGGCGAGCGCCTGCTCGACACCGGCGGGTTGCCCGACACCCTTCCCGAGTGGCTGACCGAAACTGACATCGACCATTCCACCGCCGAGTTCGCCCGCGGCGGGTTCCGCGGCCCGCTCAACTGGTATCGCAACCTCGACCGCATGTGGGAGCGTACGCGGTTCCTGTGCGGGGCGAAGTTGCGGCAGCCGGTGCTGTTCGCCGCCGGGGACAAAGACGTGGTCGTGGAGATGTATCGCCCGGCGGTGGACGCGCTGCCGCACACGTGTGCCGACCTGCGGGTGAACCGACTCCTCCCCGGCGTCGGTCACTGGATTCAGCAGGAGCGGCCGACAGAGGTGAACGAGTTGTTGGTGGGCTTCCTGAACGCACTCAACAGGTGAGCGGAAGGGGAGGGATTCGAACCCTCGAACGGTTTGACCCGTTGACCGCTTTCAAGGCGGTTGCGATCGACCACTCTGCCACCCTTCCGGCGAGGTCATTCTACCGACGCGGTGAAATGCGGTCAGGTTCGCCGAGCGGTCGTGTGCTTCAGCTTCCCCCACTTGGCTTCGTCTTTCTGCGGGAAGTCGCTCCTGTAATGCGTCCCCCGCGATTCGTCGCGGGTGATGGCACCGGCGAGCATCAGTTTCGCCACCGTGAGCAGGTTCTGCAACTCCCAGCCAGCCCGGTCGCGGAACTCGCGGGCCAGCACGTACCGGCACCAGAAGTCCACGTCCCGTAGCGCCTCGTCCATCCGCGTGCGGTCGCGGACGATGCCCAACTTCCGCACCATCAGCGCCCGCAAACTGTTCGTCACGTCGGACACGTCGAGCGGTTCCGCGATGGGGTCGTCCACCAGATGCCGCAAGGGGAGTGCCGCCAGTGTGGTCGTCATTTTGGCCGCGGCTTCGGCCGCCCCGCGGCCGCACCGCGCCCCGAACACCAGCCCTTCGATCAGGCTGTTCGACGCCAACCTGTTCGCCCCGTGCAACCCGCTGCTCGTCACCTCGCCGGCCGCCCACAGGTTCGGCAGCGTGGTCCGACCGTGGTCGTCGGTCATCACCCCGCCGATGGTGTAGTGGGCACCCGGCCGCACCGGGATGCGGTCGGTGGTGATGTCCAGTCCGAACCCGCGGCACACTTTGTTGATGCCGGGGAAGCGGGTGAGCACCGTTTCCCGTGGCAGGTGCGACAGGTCGAGGTAGACGTTCGGGTGCTGGGTCCGCTCCATGGTGCGGAAGATGGCGCGGGCCACGACGTCCCGCGGGGCGAGTTCGTGGCGCGGGTCGTCCTTCAGCATGAACCGCTCGCCGTTCACGTCCCGGAGATACGCCCCTTCCCCGCGGGCGGCTTCACTGATCAGGAACCGGGCGGAGCCGGCGACGTACAGCACGGTCGGGTGGAACTGCATGAACTCCATGTCCCGCAGTTCGGCCCCGGCCCGGTACGCTGCCGCCATGCCGTCCCCGGTGGCCACCGGCGGGTTGGTCGTCTCGCGGTACACCATGCCGCACCCGCCACTGGCCAGGATCACCTGCTTCGCCCAGATGAGTTCCTTCGTGATGCCCGGCCGCCAGCACACCGCCCCGACGCACGCCCCCTCGTGGGTGAGCAGGTCGAGCGTGAACGTCTCGTCCCACACGGTGATGTTCTCGGCCGCCTTCGCCTTCGCAATGATCGCCCGCATCACCTCGTGCCCGGTGCCGTCGCCGAGCGCGTGAACGATCCGCCGGTGGCTGTGCCCGCCCTCGCGGGTGAGGGCGAG